>DBFBJF010000363.1:0-6944 GCA_048203265.1 Candidatus Merdiplasma sp. | reverse complement strand
TTATCAAGGTTCTTCATCCGCTGACTCGCTGTCAGCTTTTCAATATTATCACAAGAAAAGCTCGTTGTCAACAACTTTTTTTACTTTTTTGTGATGAGCGGAGAAGGAGGGATTTGAACCCTCGCGCCGCTATTAACGACCTGCACCCTTTCCAGGGGTGTCCCTTCGGCCAGCTTGGGTACTTCTCCACAGCCCGAATTGTAATTCGGTTATTTATTTATCTGCGTCAAATTGGTTTCGATAGCGGAGAGGGTGGGATTCGAACCCACGCGCCCTTTCGGACAAACGGTTTTCAAGACCGCCTCGTTATGACCGCTTCGATACCTCTCCAATTCAGCGCAGATAAGATAATACCATTAAATTCCCGTTCTGTCAACATATTTTTTCAAAAAAATTTCTGCCACCAAAAGATCCTCTGGCGTAGTGATTTTAATGTTCTGATAGGACCCTTCCACCAGCTTCACGGAGCGGCTTTCCATCTGCTCCACTACCATGGCATCGTCCGTCGCGTCATCCCGGCCGCTCTGGATCAGCTTCTCATATGCACCTTTAATAAGAGGGAACGAAAATGCCTGGGGAGTCTGCACCGACCAGAGGAGGCTCCTCTTTGGCGTGTTTACGGCAAACCGATTCTCATCACAAACTTTGATCGTATCTTTCACCGGCATTCCCACCACACAGGCTCCCGTCTTTCGCACCGCATCCAGTGTTCTTTGAATCATAGCCGGGTCAATAAAAGGTCTCGCCCCGTCATGGATCAGGACGTAATCGCACCTTTTGATGACCTGCAAGCCGCAGTAAACGGACTGGAACCGCTCCCGTCCGCCTGGCACAATCTGTCTCACCTTCGTGATCTGATACCGCTCTACAATCTGTTCCCGGCAGTATGCGATTTCCTGTTCACCGGTCACCAGGATGATCTCATCTATCTGGGGGCAGTCCTCAAACTGTTTCAGAGAATAATAGATCACTGGATACCCGCCCAGCATCAGATACTGCTTCTGTACGCTGGTCTTCATTCTGCTGCCCCTGCCGGCCGCCAGCACAATGGCTACATTATATTCCTCTCCCATTTCACCGTTCCCCCAGCTTCAGATTCGGCACCGCGTTCAGGCTCAGATCAGATCGGAAGCCCTTCTGATATTCGTAGTAAGCCGCCGCCCCAATCATAGCCGCATTATCTGTACATAAAATCGGGGACGGGGAATAAAACTTCACGCCTCTTTCCCCACAGGCAGTTTCCATGGCAGAGCGCAGGGCCGAATTGGAAGCCACGCCTCCGGCGATCGCCAGCTTTCGGAACCCAAACTCCTCCACGGCATGCATGGAATGTTCCACCAAAACGTCCGTCACCGCTTTCTGGAAAGAAGCTGCCACATCCGGCACAGAGATTTCCTGCCCCTTCATCCGGCATCCGTTGATATAGTTCAAAACCGCCGACTTCAAACCGCTGAAGCTGAAATCATATTCCGCGTCAGCAATCCTGGCCCTGGGAAAGGAAATGGCTTCCGGATTTCCCTCCCTGGCCACCCGGTCAATCTTCGGTCCTCCCGGGTAGCCCAGGCCAATGGCCCTGGCCACCTTGTCAAAGGCTTCTCCCGCAGCGTCATCCCTGGTGCGGCCCAGGATCCGGTACACTCCGTAATCCTCCACCGACACCAGATGGGTATGACCTCCCGACACCACAAGGCAGGCAAAAGGCGGCTCCAGATCCCTGTTTTCAATATAGTTAGCGGAAATATGGCCCTCTATGTGGTGAACTCCCACCAGGGGAAGATTCTTGGCATAGCTGATCGCCTTAGCCTCAGCCACCCCCACCAGCAACGCCCCCACCAGCCCCGGGCCATAGGTGACACCGATGGCGTCTAAATCATCCAAGGTCACCTGGGCTTCCTTCAATGCCTGCTCAATCACCTGATTAATTTTTTCGATATGTTTTCTGGAGGCAATCTCCGGCACCACCCCGCCGTACAGTGTATGCAGAGCGATCTGCGATGAGATAATATTTGAGAGAACTTCCCTGCCGTTTTTCACAACAGCGGCAGCAGTCTCATCGCAGGAAGTTTCGATTGCCAAAATCAGTACGTCCTCCACAGTCTGCTTCATCCCTTCCTCGCACTTCGTTTCTATTCCTCGGTAAAATCCAGCTCCGTAGATTTCCGGTCCTTTCCCGGCTTTGCGTTGGGAAAGATGTCAGTTACCTGCTTCATATAGTCCTCCGGTTTCACCAGAGAGGGGCTGTAATGAGTCAGCCAAAGTTCTTTCACCTGAGCCGCCTTTGCCATCTTGGCTGCTTCCTTAAATGTCATATGCTTATACTCCACAGCCTTAGCCTGTTTTTCCGGTTCCCCGTACATGCCCTCGCAAATAAACAGATCGGACCCCCTGGCATTGGTCACAATAGACTCTGTGGGCCGTGTATCTGTCACATACGTCACCTTCAGGCCTTTTCTGGGCGGCCCGAGAACCATCTCCGGAGTAAAGATGCGGCCATCCGCTTCCACCGTCTCCCCCTTCTGCAACAGTTTCCACATCTTCATGGGGACCTCCTGAGCCCTGGCCCGGTCCACGTCAAACCGTCCTGCCCGGTCCAGTTCCAGAGTATAACCGTAGCAGGTCACATTATGATTCACCCGGAAGGCCCTCAGACGGTATCCGTAAAGAGAAAATTCTTGTTCGCTCCCCTGAATCTCCAGATAACGGATAGGAAATGGCAGCTCCGGAGCAATCACCCGAAGGGCATTCACCACCCGTTCCAGGCCCCGGGGACCAATGAGCGTCAGGGGCTCCCGGCGCTCCGCGTTTCCCATGGTGAGCAAAAGCCCGGGGAGGCCGCTGATATGATCGCCATGAAAATGGGTAAAGCAGATCACATCAATGGGTTTAAAGCTCCACCCCTTTTCCTTGAGCGCAATCTGGGTTCCCTCACCGCAGTCAATCAAAAGGCTGCTTCCGTTGTACCGCACCATCAGTGAGGTAAGCCAACGATAGGGAAGCGGCATCATTCCGCCGCTTCCAAGTAAACATATATCCAACATGTGTGTTCCTCTTTTACGCCCTGCCTGCCGCAGGATACTTGATTTTTTTATTTTAGCACAGGGTTCGGAAACAGAACAAGGTATTTTTCCTCTTCCCTATTATAAAAGCTCTTTTTGTTTTCTCACCGTCACCGGTATCTGAAACTGGGCAGTCAGCTTATCGTAGCAGTGCTCACACAGATCAAAGGAGTGAATCTCCCCATCCTTGCCGGAAAAATAGCCCCAGCCCTGTTCCACGGAGAGTACTCCCTCCCGGATTATGCCCTGCTCCTCTTTCAGCTCTCTGCCGCACATATTACAATACAGACTGTATTTCTTCATATCATTTCCTCCCACCGTATTTGTTTTTTCTCTGCCCGGCCGGCAAATTCTGGCCGATCCCAAAATTCCGCTTTCTTTGCCGCAGGCGGAGTCTCAATGCAACAGTTCATTATATGCAAACTGCCTTTTCCATGCCTAGTGGGAATGACTGTCAGTTTTATTCCGCAGAGTCTTCCCAATCTTTGGTCCACATGATTAGTGCATCCTCCGTGGGAAAACGATAAAAATTTTTTCTTACACCCACTGCTTCGAATCCCAACGACTCATAAAGGTGAATCGCCGGCTCATTTCCCGTCCGCACCTCTAGAGTAAAACGGCGTATTCCCTGCCGCCGTCCCTTCTCCATCAGAGCCTGGAGCATCTGCCGCCCCACACCCCTGTTGCGAAACGCTTCCGCCACCGCCACATTGGTGATGTCGGCTTCCTCAAAGGACCGAAGCAGGCCGCAGTATCCTGCGCCCTGTCCCTCCCACACGGCCGCCAGATAGATGGTGTCAACGGATCTCAATGAGTTTAAAAAACCGTCTCTGCTCCAGGGCTCACTGAACGTGCACTGTTCGATGGGAAGCACCCAGTCCAGATCTCCCTCTTCCAGGGGGCGGATCCGTAATCCGTCCCCGCCAGACGGGAGTCTCATTTCTCTCCTTTGCATCCCTCATTCTCCTGTTTCAGCCGCTTGGCGCGCTCCCGCTCCGCCTGAGATACCCTAAGATAGTCCGGCTGGTGCATCGCAGCGGTTTCTGTCTTGCCCTGCCGCACATATTCCATGGCACAAACCGCCACCGACGATGCCCTCTGGCGATTCAGATGGGCCGGGGCGAACAAATAGGGGATCTTCAGTTCCTGGCAAATCGCTTCCCTGTAAACCGCGGCCCCATCTCCCAGCAGGATGGCGGGCCGTTCCATCTCATTCAATTTTCTGATCACCTCAGCTACCGGCACTGCCATCTGGTCCGCCAACACCTTCAGTTTTCCCTGCTGAAACTCATAGACGCCTGTGTAAACCTGATTTCTGCGGGCATCCATCATGGGGCAGACAAGCCGGTCCGTCCCCCACAGATTGTAGGCCATCCCCTCCAGCGTGGGTACATGGACCAGGGGTTTATTTAACGCCAACCCCAACCCTTTTGCCGTTGCCGATCCAATCCGAAGCCCCGTAAAGGAGCCGGGCCCTCCGGCCACCGCGATGGCGTCCACCGTTTCCAAATCCAGTTCGATCATATTCCCGGCCTCCTGCAGCATGGGCAGGAGTGTCTGGGAATGTGTCTTCTTATAATCCACCGTATACTCGGCCAGCAGCTTGTCATCCTCCACCACCGCCACTGTGGCTGTCATTCCCGAACTGTCCAGCGCCAATATCTTCACTCTGTCTCCTCCATTCTTCCGGAACGCTCTGTCACTGTGATTCTCCGATAATCGAATCCCCGCTCCAGATCCTTTTCCAACAAAATTTCCGTATACTGCTCCGGCAGTATCTCCTCGATCAGGTTGGCCCATTCGATCAGGCAGACGCCTTCCCCGTAAAAATAGTCCTCGTATCCAATCTCCTCCATCTCCTCCACGTCTCCGATGCGGTACACATCGAAATGGTACAGCGGCAGCCGGCCATCCTCATACACCTGGACGATGGTAAAGGTGGGGCTGTTCACCGGTTCCTTGATTCCCAACCCCTGTGCAAGCCCCTGGGTCAACACAGTCTTTCCCACTCCCAGATCGCCTATTAATGTATATACCTGGCCGGGCTGTGCTTTTTTCCCGAGAGAGACGCCAAACTCGTAGGTCTCCCGCTCTGAATTACTGTCTATGATCATCTGTCTCATCCTCATAAATCATTCATGCCGAATTCTTTCCAAGCTCTATTCGCTATAGTCCACAGGAAACCTTCAGCAAACTGTCCTTGCGGCAAAAAAACCGCCGCCGCAGGCGGATCAGCTCTGCCATCCGCCCCGGCAACGGTTTCATTATATACTACTTTTTCATCATCTTGCAACCGTATCTTTCCCCGGCATGTACAAACCGTTGAAAATGGTTTCCATCACTGATTTTCCTTCAGGAAGGAGAAGGGGTTCTCCTCATCCGCCAGAAAAAACATCAGCATATACGCACACATCAGTGAGACCCGTTCCTCCTTCAGAATCCGGCGCACCTCATTGCGGTCTGCCAGGACCACTTCCAGCTCCTCCGAATCTTCCAGCCCTTCCCGGCTTACCCGGCCATAGGCCTGGCCGAAAACCATGGAACAACACTCATCCGTCATGCCAATGGTGGTATAAAATGGCTTTTCATACATAGGATCCGGTTTCTCAATGGAAAACTCCAGCCCCGTCTCCTCCTTCATCTCCCGGACTGCCGCCTGATGAAGGTCTTCCCCCGCTTCCACCAGCCCTGCCGGAAACTCGTAAATATAACCTCCCAGGGGATAACGGTACTGGCGCACCAGCACCACCCGGTCCCTCTTCTCACCGTACAAGCCAAACATAACCACCCCATCCGGCCGGTCCGGCCCGGACGCATTCATTTTCAGTCCCGCAGCATCCTTCGCCCTTGATGCCATATAGTAGGGAAACACATGTCCCTTGCGGTCCTCCACCTCCATCTCAAAAAAGTTCAGATGAGTATTGTCTGTCACCTGTCGGATGCTGCACATTTTGCTCATAATTTTCTCCCTGCCTTACTGCCGCTGTATCTTCCCCACTGCCCGGCTGCTTAAATCACCGGCAATCATGTTGTGAAGGAACAGGCTGATTCTCTTATATAATAGCATAGTCAGCAGAGAAACCAAAGCCCCTTTCAGCAGGTTCAGAGGGAATACCGTGAAAATCACAAACGTGGTCACACTGTTGACATGGCTGTTGATGGCCGTTCCCATGGCAATGATGGAATCCAGCGGCATGCCATACAGAGTGGAAAAAGCCGGCAGCAGATATACCGCGTTGAATGCGGTTCCGAACACGGCCATGACCACCGTTCCCAGCGCCAGCCCCAGACCTGCGTTTGTTCTGGTCTTTTTCAGATGATACACAATGGAAGCCGGAACCAGAAGACTGCAGCCGATGACAAAGTTGGCAAAATCCCCCACAAAAGCGGTGGAAGTTCCCTTAATCACCAGCTTCAGCAAGATCTTCACCAGTTCAATCAGGACAGCCCCCACCGGCCCAAGGAAAAATCCTCCGATCATAGCCGGCAGTTCGCCGAAATCCAGCTTATAAAATTCCGGTGCTAAAAACAGCAGCGAAAAGTCAAAAATATGCAGGATCGCCGCCAACGCCCCCAGCATACCGCAGATCGTGATATACTTTGTCTTGCTGATCTTCACCACAGTATCTTTGAGAATCGTTTTCTCCGCCGCCCGGGATACCCCTACAATCACCGCCACCACCAGGGCGCACACAAAAAGGAACTGCAGGTTATCCACTACCTGTTGCAATAAGTTACCCATATCTCTCTCCTCTTTTCTTAAAAAATTTGGATCAAAGAAAAGTTCCCGGAAAGGATCCCTGGTATGTAAATGCCAGACGAACAGTTCTGCGCTGCGCGCCCTCACCGCTTCGCACGACAAAAGCCCTGGAATAAAATTCAAGGGCA
>DBFBJF010000362.1:0-6210 GCA_048203265.1 Candidatus Merdiplasma sp. | reverse complement strand
CTTCTCTGCTGGAGCCTCTGTTCTCTTTCGTCCACTATAACAATCCCCTTTTCCCCTTTTTCCAAAGATCATACCACACTTTTTTGCAGGAAAGATTAAGCTTTTATTAAGTTTCAATCATAATCATAGACTGTCCCGTTTCCCGCCGTTTCATGCAAGGGAGCTGGCGCCATCATATGGGCGGAACAGACGCGGGTCGTTTAGGATCCCAGGCTTTCTCCACATCAAACAGATCCGAGAGCATTTCCGGATTGTAATACATGCGGTAGCCGTCAATATTTCTCCTGGCCTGGCGCACATAATCGCTGCCCTTCTGCATCCAGTACTGGGCAGAGTCCACACCACAAAAATAACGGAACCCTTTGGACTTTAAGTACTCAAACCGCTCCCCGCTGTAGGGCTCTATGCCGCCGATGTCTCCGCCGAAAGCGTAGATCAGCGTATCTGTCTCTCCAATCAGCGGCTCCACCCGCTCTTCCCATTTATCGGTGTCCGCCTTGAACTGCTCAAAGGTGGTTGCGCCGGCCCCCAGGCCCACATGGCCCCAGGTATGACTGGCAAACAGCCAGCCATCCTCCTTCAGTGCTTGGGCCACCTTCCGGCTCTGCTCACACTCCCACTGGTAATCCTCCTGGTCAAAATCCGGATGCTCCGCAAAAAATTCTTCCTGGTACACATCCAGGTTTTCCCTGGTCTCATAGGAGACATCCGTCCGGTATCCCAAAATCCCGTCATACCCGGTCAACGCGATATATCCCTTGGCGCCCCGGTAGGAAAAATCAGGATGCTCCTCCACAAACCGGTCAATCAGCGGAATCATATCATAGTCTCCCACGGAGACGGTTCCGTCCTGCTCAATGTACTCATTTTTAATGTCTCCGTTTTCATCTATGATCAGCTTGGAGGCAAATCCATCCCCATCCATATAGTGATAGTAACTCACATCATCCTGGGACAGCACAAAGGGCTTTTTTCCCTCCGGGAGCATAATTTTCCCCGTTCCAAAGGAGAGGGTCCCGTCCTCGTTCACCACGGTGGGCGCCACATCCTCCAGCGTCACCATCACATATCCCCGCTCATACATCTGCTGGATAATGCTGTTAAACTCGGAGATCGTAACCATATACTGGTTATATCCGTCCTCATACTGGTCTCCGTCAAAAGCCAGATCCGGATCCTTAATCAGCGTGTGGAAAAAGATATGGGTCACCTGATCCGCCGGATACTCCACACAGGCAGCCTGCTCCGTTTCATATCGTTCCACTGCCTGCTGCATATCGGTGTCCTCCCCATAGGTGGCGCAGCTTTTTAAGAGCTGAATGGCTCCCTCATAATCATACATGGCCGCCAGCCGGTCCGCTTCGTCGATCAGATCCGCCGCCGTCTTTCCCGGCTTCTGAATTCCGGGCAAAACACCGGCCAGCTGGTTCTTCAGCAGGATGGAATCCGGAGTCTCCACCACCGTCACCGATGCCGGAGCTGCCTCTGTCCCAGTTTCCTCCGGAACTGCGCCGCTCTCTTCCTGGTTCTGTCCATCCGTCTGCCCGTCTGCATTTTCCTGCTCCCCGTTCTCAGCGATCGCCCGGTTCTCCTGCTTCGTCTCCTCAGCAGTTTCCGTCATAAAGCGAAGCCGCGGCCTTGTCTGGTTTTCGCTGACTGCGGCCAATTCCCCCTTCCTGTAGGTGTGGCTCAGATAGTATTCCTGCCAGACCATAGCCACTACTAAAACCACGCAGAGCACCCCCAGAATTCCGAACAATACCCTGGTCTGGGGATCCCATTTGTTTCTCCTGGGCCTTACCGGCCGCTTTTCCTCCGACGGTGAATGTTCCTTATTTTTGTTCTCACGCCAGATCTTCATCTTACCCTCTCCAATCTTACTGCTATCTCCCAGTATATTAACCTGCTTCCTCTTTGTCAATGTCAACCGCCTGCGGGGGCCATCCCGCCGTTCTGAAATCCCCTTGAATTCGATTCCCTCAGATGATATGATAAGGATGCTGGGGAAACGTTTACTGCCCCGAAAATTTACTTTAAAGGAGCAAGTTACATGCAGTGGGGTGAAAAACCATATCATTCTCTGGACTACGAGCTGCGCAAACGCTTTGGGGAAAAACTGTATAAGCTCTCCCTCAACGGGGGGATGACCTGTCCCAACCGGGACGGCACGGTGGGGACAGGCGGATGCATTTTCTGCAGTCAGGGCGGTTCCGGTGATTTTGCGGCGGACGCGGCCCAGTCCATCACCGAACAGATCGCCTCCCAGAGAGCCCTGCTGAAAAATAAACGGCCCGCCGGCCGGTTTATCGCTTATTTCCAGGCGTACACCAATACCTACGCTCCGGTGGAATATCTGGAGCGCATTTTCACGGAGGCCATCTCCCATCCGGATATCGCTCTGCTCTCAGTGGCCACGCGCCCGGACTGCCTGGGGGAGGATGTGCTGGATCTTCTGGAACGGCTTTCCCGCGTCAAGCCGGTGTGGGTGGAGCTGGGACTTCAGACGATCCACAAGGATACCGCCGCCCTGATCCGCCGGGGATACCCCCTCTCCTGCTTTGAGGACGGAGTCAGGCGGCTGCGCCGGCGCGGGCTGGAGGTCATTGTCCACACGATACTGGGGCTTCCCGGAGAAAATGAGGAGCGCATTCTCCAGACCATGGATTATCTGAATGGTATGGGGATCCAGGGCGTAAAGCTGCAACTTCTGCATATTCTCTCCCACACGGATCTGGCGGAGTATTACCGCCTCCATCCCTTTCATGTGCTGACCATGGAGGAATACATTCAGCTGGTTATCCACTGTCTGGAACGCCTTTCGCCGGATCTGGTAATTCACCGTCTTACCGGGGACGGCCCCCGCCGCCTGCTGATCGCTCCCACCTGGAGCCAGGCAAAGCGCACCGTATTAAACACGCTGCACCAGGAAATGAAACGGCAGAATACCTGGCAGGGAAGGCTTGCCTGCCCGCCGCCCGCCATCACTCCCAACGCAGCGCCAGAAAGGAGATCATTTTGTGTCTGACTTAAATACATTGTACAAACTGATGGTACTCTATATGCTGAGCAAGGTGGACTTTTCTCTCACCAATGTTCAATTTTCTTCCTTCTTCCTGGACAAAGGATACACTGACTATTTTACGGTTCAGTCCGTACTGTCGGAGCTCACTGAGTCTGATCTGATACACCAGGAGGTGGTGCAGAATACCTCCTACTACACCATCACTCCGGGAGGGGAGGAGACGGTGGGATATTTCAAAAACAATATCGCCCCCTCCATCCGCAGCGATATCGACGAATATCTGCGCCAGAACCGGGTGCAGCTGCGCAACGAGGTATCGGTTCTGGCCGATTACTACCGGAATACCGCCGGGGAGATCTCGGTCCGCTGCAGAGTAAAAGAAAAACAGTCCGACCTGATTGACCTGACCGTCACGGTTCCCAGTGAAAGCCAGGCCAAAGCCATCTGCCAGCAGTGGCAGAAAAAATGTCAGACTGTCTATGAATACATTATGCGGGAGCTGATGCAATGATCAAGCTCCTGCTTTTTTATATTTTATACATCGTACCGGACGCCGATCTGCTCCCGGATCTGATCCATCAGCTCCATCATGCGGATGGTCTCGCTGTGGGGCATATCGGGGCACTCCAGTTCCCCCTTCTCAATGGCTCTGGCGCAGGCCTCCACCTCGTACTCGTAGCCGCTGATCTGTTTTGGTGTCTCATATCTGGCGATTTCCTGATGGTTCTCATTGTACACCAGAATTCCCTCGCAGTTGTTGATATTCAGCACCCGGATATATCCCTTATCCCCGTAGATCAGTCCCTCCCGGTCAGATTCCGCCTGGGCATTGCTGTGCAGAACTGCCATCTTTCCATCCCCGTAGATCAGAGTGATGGAGTCGGCCAGATCGATGCCCTGGTCTGAGAGCACTGCGGTGGCCTTTACCTCCTTAATATCATCTCCAAATACCATGGACGCGAAATTCAGGCAGTACACCCCGATGTCCAGCAGCGCTCCGCCGCCCAGCGACCGGTCCACAATCCGCTCCTTGTGCAGCAGAGAGTAGGACAGGTTGGCCCAGAGAGATGTGGGTTTGCCGATCACGCCGCTGGCCAGCACCTCATCCAGCTTTTTCCGCATGGGCAGATAGCGGGTCCAGATCGCTTCAGTCAGCAGCAGTCCCTTCTGCTCGGCCAGCGCCAGCACCTCTCTGGCCTGATCCGCCGTCAGCGTAAAGGCTTTCTCCGCCAGCACATGCTTCCCATGCTCCAGGCACAGCTTAATCTGCTCCGCATGGAAAGCGTGGGGCGTGGCCACATAGATCAGATCCACCTGGGGATCCTTTACCAGCTCCTCGTAGGAGCCGTAGGCCTTCTCAAATCCATGTTCCTTCGCGAAGGCCTGCGCCTTCTCCAGGCTTCTGGAGCCCACAGACCAGGCCGTCACATCCGGCATCTGGGCGATGGTCTGTGCCATCGTTACTGCAATTCTCCCTGCTCCCAAAATTCCCATTTTCATTGTCATTCATCCTCCTTAAAAAGTTTAATCAACCGATACGTATGTTTCCGTACAAATCTTCCTAAATTTCTGTTCCGACAAGGTTTCTTCCGTAGGTATTGTACCATATTTCATGCAGGTAGTCACAATGAATTTCCCTGATTCAAAAAGGACCCCGCGGGGAAAGCGGGATCCTTTTACCGGGGAAGGTTAGGGTTCCTTCCCGGCCGTATTTTATTATTTTACTTGGAATTATCTCCGACATCTGTCATTTTAATAGAACCAGTGGGCTCCTATCTGTATGCCGCGGCCTGCGCCTGTGTTAAAGTACAGCGCATCGCCTACGGGATTGGATCCTGCCAGAGCATCTGCGGCCGCATCATAGCAGGTGCTGGGGACACCGCTTGCCAATGCGCTTGCCAGTGCACCGGAGGAGGCCGGTGTGAACTGTCCGCTCTGGTAAATCACCTCGCTGATGGTATTGGGGAAGGAGGAGCTGGCCACGCGGTTCATCACCACGGCGCCCACCGCCACCATACCGTCATATGGCTGGTTTCCGGCCTCACAGTAGATGAGGGCCGCTAACAGATCCAGATCGCTGGAGCTTACGGAGGAAGATGCTTCTGTGCTCTCAGTCTCGGTATATTCGGTTTCCGTGTACTCCGGTTCTGTATACTCAGGCTCCGTATATTCCGGTTCTGTATACTCGGTCTCCGTATACTCCGGTTCCGTGTATTCCGGCTCCGTATAGTCTACATACTCATCCTCCACATACTCTCCGGCGCCGTCTACACTCTCCACGTACTCGGTCTCCGTGTAGGTATCATCGTAATAAGTATCATCATAGGACTCTTCATAATACGTGTCATCATAGTAAGTATCGTCATAGGATTCTTCATAATAAGAGTCATCGTAGGACGTATCGTAAGAGGTGTCCTCCGTATAACTCTCATCGTAAGAAGCATCGTAGGACGTATCGTAAGAAGTGTCCTCGGTATAGCTCTCATCATAAGAAGCATCGTAGGACGTATCCTCCGTCCAGGTCTGTGCAGTCTCACCGTCATCGGAGGATTCATTCATGGGAACGGCGGTATCCACCAGCAGCACCCGGTCCACATCCTCTGAAGATACATAGGCCATCTGGTCCGCACCCAGCTGAACGCCCAGCCAATGTCCCTCATCGCTCACCACTGCGAAGGACTCTCCGTCCTGGGCCGTATGTACAATGTCTGCGCTGGCGTCCGGATTGGAGAATACGTACACATCGTTCCAGGATGTCTCCACCCCATCCTCTCCATAATAATCGGCCAGCCCCCTGGCCTCCGTGCCAAACACCAGATACTCGTTCTTAATATATCCTGTCACATCGCCGGAGCGCACCTCGGACCACTCATCTCCCTGATACAGCACTTCCACAGCGCCGCCGCGGTACAGGCAGCCAACCACCTCTCCGTCTTCGCTGGCAGTGGAGCGGATATTCGCCCCGGTAAATACCGTATCATCATTTGTCATGGCAATATTGCTCCAGGCCTCATCGGACCCGCTGCTCATATCAATACTGAAGGCGTTATCGCAGGAAGCCATTGCAGTCACGCTGGCTGTCAGCGACAAGGTCATCACCGCTGCCGTGCAGACCGTCAACCGTCTCACATGTTTCTTCATCTCTTACCTCCCGTGTATGAATCCTATCTTTTTCATTCTCGTAACAT
>DBFBJF010000361.1:0-8094 GCA_048203265.1 Candidatus Merdiplasma sp. | reverse complement strand
TCTCACTGTTTTTTCTCCGGAAAGACTTCTTCTCTGTCCCTTCCCTGATCCTTCTCAAACCCCGGATGTGCCTGGTAACCATCACCAGCGCCGCCAGGCTCACCAGGATACCGCCTTCCACACCCCGAAAAAGAAAGGCTGCCGGAACAGCAGCCGCCGGAATCAGCACCGCGCCGATGGGCAGATAACCAGAGAACAGTACCGCCGCTCCTCCCAGAATGCAGCAGCCCAGTCCCCAGGGCCACAGATACAGGGTCAGCCAGGCACAGGTCACCGTCACGCCCTTTCCGCCCCGCCCCCTCTTCCAGAGAGGGAAATTGTGGCCGCAGATGTCTCCCACTCCTCCGTACAGTATGGCCGCATCTGTTCCGATCCGGCTTCCGGCCAAAAGAACACACAGTCCGCAGGCCAGAAAAGTTTTTGCCAGGTCTCCCGCCAGCACGACAAATCCAGCTCCCTTTCCCACGTTGGCCATGATGTTTGCCATGCCCGGATTGCCGGTTCCGATCTGCTCAGGCGCCTTTCCCGCGGCCAGCCTGGCCACCAGTTCCGCAGTCAAAAAGCTTCCGAAAAGGTATCCGACCCCGGCGCAGACAATGCGCCATATCATCTCTGCTTCCATCCCATCATCTCCTGCTTCCGTTTTTCTCCTGCTATCATTATCTCAAATCTTTGGGATTTTATTCCAGTTCTCCCACCGGGTATATGAAGCGCTTTTTTCATCGAAACTGCGTTTCTATGAAAAAAAGAGAAAGCATTGCAGCTTTCTCTTCGAAGAGCGCGAGACGGGATTCGAACCCGCGACCCTCGCCTTGGCAAGGCGATACTCCACCACTGAGCCACTCGCGCATATGAAATTTTTCCAGTTATCTTCCGGCAAATCCAGCATCCAAACAGACGCTGCAGACTTGCTTTCCTGTTCCGCTCATTTGCTTCACAGAAAACTGGGAAGCGCGAGACGGGATTCGAACCCGCGACCCTCGCCTTGGCAAGGCGATACTCCACCACTGAGCCACTCGCGCATCTTAGCTGTCCGCTCTCGCGAACATTTAAGATTATACTATGGAGCGATTATTTTGTCAATCACTTTTTTTCAACTTTTGCATTTCTCTGTTACTATTCACAGCAGTTTCAGAATTGACAACAGGTGTGTCGTGCTTGCACGTAAGCATCTGCTGTCAATTCTGAAACCAGACTGTGAAGCAGTCACCCCGCCCACATAAGCAGTCTTAGCTCCGTAAGGAGCGGGACTGGAGCCTCGAAGAGGCGACGAGTGCGTATGCGGGCGGGGTGGCTGTGAATAGTAACTTGCTATTCCTTAATCAGAATACTCAGCAGATACTGATTGTTTGGCAGGGTTTTATGGGTGATGTTGTCCAGCTTAATCAGATCCAGATCCACCCAGATCTCCTCCGCCGCCACATTTACATTGGCCAGCATGATCCCCATGTCAAACTCCGTCATCTCCGGCAGAAGCGCCCGGAAAGGAGTGGGCTTCTTCTCAAACACATGCACCCGGTTCTCGTAAACCACAAAGCGCCAGGGCTGCTGATTCATGCTGGAGGGGGCAAGCCGGGCGGCCTCCAGAATCTCCTTCACCCAAGTCTTGGGCCGCTCCTTGTAAACACACAGTTCTTCCATGGATAGCCGTTTGGCATTACAGGACTGGCGCAGCAGGGGCCCTGCCGCTTTTCCGAAAGCCATAGCCATCACATATCGCATACCCTCCTCGGGCACATCGTTCTTTTTTTTCGCCAGGCCCTGAAAACAGCTCCCCACTCCTTTGGTTACCAGATACAGGGAGAGCAGCTCCATAATATATCCTGCGTTCAGCCGGAAGCGCTCTTTCTCCTCGGAATAAATCAGCAGATAGTAGGGCGCCTCCACCCGGAACAGCCCCTTCATCTGACTTTTCTTTCCCAGACCTTCCACAATCTCCAGCTTGATCTTAATGCCAGGAAACAGCGGCTCCATCTGATCCATAAATGTGAAAATACCTGACAATATATTCTGGTTCAGGGGTTCCATCCGGTATTTGCGGACAGATTTTCTCCCGTAAACTGCCTCATACAAATTCATTTCCTCACCTGACTTTTGCAAATTATGCAAATTTACTGTAACATAGATTTTTCACATTTGCAATATTTTCCTGGCATCCCGTCTGTCTTCCTGCCTGCTCTCCCCCGCAGGCCTCATCAGTCACCGGACTGCCCGCGCAGCCGCTCCATCTCCTCCAAGTATTTCTCAAACACCTCCAGCGCATCCTGCACCGGCCGGGGGGTCGCCATATCCACACCACACAGCCGCAGAAGTTCCAGGGGACTCATGGAACTGCCGGAACTTAAGAATTTCAGATAGTGCTCCACGGCCTGGTCCTCTCCCTCCCGTATCTTTTTCGCAATCGCCATGGCAACGGAAAATCCGGTGGCATACTGATAGACATAGAAGGGGCGGTAGAAATGGGGAATCCTGGCCCACTCCCAGGCAATTCCGGGATCGGATACCATATGAGGGCCAAAATACTCCTCATTCAGCTTTCGGTACATCCCGCACAGGGTATCAGCGGTCAATGTCCCTCCCTGAGCCACATATTGGTGAGCCATCCGCTCAAATTCCGCAAACATGGTCTGGCGAAACAGGGTGCTCTTAAACTGCTCCAGCAGATACTGCACAAGTTCCATCCGCCTGGCGGCATCATCGGTCTTATCCAGAAGGCTTCCGATTAGCAGCGCCTCATTGCAGGTGGATGCCACCTCCGCCACAAAAATCTTATAATCGCCATAGATGTAGGGCTGGTTCTTCCTGGTATAGTAGCTGTGAACGGAATGCCCCATCTCGTGGGCCAGAGTAAATACACTGTTCAGGTTTCCCTGGAAATTCATCAGCACATAGGGATGGGTTCCGTAGCAGCCCCCGGAATAGGCGCCGCCCCGCTTCCCCTCATTTTCATAGACATCGATCCATCGATGATCAAATCCCTCCCGGAGAATGTTCCGATAGTCCTCTCCCAGCGGAGCCAAGCCATCCAGCACCATCTGTTTGGCCTCCTCAAAGGTATAGGTTTTTTCCGGAGCCCCTGCCCGGGACAACTCTGTCATGGGGGCATATACATCATACATGTGCAGCTCCTCCACCCCCAGGCACTGCTTTCTGAGTTCCACGTACCGGTGCATGGCCGGAAGATTTTGGTGAACTGTGCGGATCAGCTGGTCATACACCTCTGTGGGAATGGGTCCGTCATCCAAAGCCATCTCCAGTGTGCTTCCATACCCTCTCTCCCTGGCAAAGAACAGGCTGCCCCTCACCTTGGCATCGAACATGGCCGCCAGGGTATTGCCAAACGCTTCATACGCACCGTACAGTTTCTGAAAGGCCTGCCGGCGGATGTCCCGATCCCTGCTCTGCTCCAGCGCCACAAAACTCTCCTGGGTCAGAGGCAACCGCTCGCCATCCGGTCCGGAAACGCTCTCAAAGGTCAGATCCGCATTCTGAAACATCGTATAAATCTGTCCCGGCCCCTGACTGATCTGGGCGGCCCTGGCAAGAATCTGTTCTTTATCCTCGGAGAGTGTATGCGCCTTGCGCCGAAGGATCTCCTCCAAATACACGCGGTATCTGGCCAATCCCTCATGTTCCCCCATAAACCGTTCCAGGCGTTCCTCATCCAGAGCCAGGATTTCCGGCTCCATCCAGGCACAGGCGTCCGACAGCTTTGTGATCAGAAGCCTGGCACGACCCTCCCGCTGCTGGGCGGCGCTGTCCGCCGTGTTCTCATCCAGCTTCATGCTGGCATAGACATACAGCTTTTCCGCCAGATTCTGAATACCGCAGTATTCCTCCAAAATCTCGTACATCCGGCTGCTGCTGTCCCCCATATGTCCCTGATGGCTGGCAAAGACCCCCAGCATCTCCTCCAGACGGTCCGCCTCCCTCTTCCAGGCTTCCCCGTCAGGATAGATTGCTTCCAAATCCCAGGTATCTTCTCTTTTTTGGTCTTCTCGTTTTCTGATTTCCGCCATGAAATCCTTTCCTCCATCTTTTTCTCTGAATACAGCGGCAGGAGAAGCCCTGCGCCTCTCCTGCCCCAACTTACGCCCCGTTCCACGGTATTTTCCTATCTTCCGGTATTATTCCCGATTTCCGCGGCACCTATGCTTAATGTCTGAAATGTCTCATTCCGGTAAAGATCATGGCGATGCCGTACTCATTGCACTTGTCAATGGAGTCCTGATCCCGCACAGATCCGCCGGGCTGAATGATAGCGGCAATGCCTGCCTCGTGGGCCGCCTCCACACAGTCGGAGAAGGGGAAGAAGGCATCAGAAGCCAGAACCGCTCCCTTCGCAGCTCCCTCGCCCAGCAGCTCGTTGGCATGGTCCAGAGCCTGCTTCGTGGCCCATACACGATTTACCTGGCCCGGTCCGATACCGATGGACTGCTTGTTCTTAGCCAGGGCAATACCGTTGGACTTCACGTACTTTACCATCTTCCAGGCAAACAGAAGATCCTCCATCTGCTCCGGCGTAGGTGCGGTGTTGGTCACCACCTTCAGTCCATCCTCCTCGGGAAGCATCACATTGTCCACAGTCTGAACGATCACGCCGCCGTTTACCTTCTTCAGATCATATGCGTGCT
Organism: Candidatus Merdiplasma sp.; assembly: GCA_048203265.1. Lineage (GTDB taxonomy): Bacteria > Bacillota > Clostridia > Lachnospirales > Lachnospiraceae > Merdiplasma. Next base: position 3,460 of record DBFBJF010000361.1, on the reverse strand, counting down.
CATCCTGCTTCTGACTGATGTGATCCAGCTGAAGAATACGGATATTCTTCTTTGTGCGGAAGATTTCCAGGGCCTCGTCCGTGTAGGAGGGAGCCACCACCACCTCCAGGAATACAGGGATCATCTCCTGGGCCAGTTCCTTTGTCACCGGACGGTTGATGGTGACAATGCCGCCGAACACAGAGGTGGGATCGGACTCATAGGCCTTCTTCCAGGCGTCCACGATATTGTCCGCTGATCCCACACCGCAGGGATTTCCGTGCTTACAGGCCACCACAGTGGGCTCCTCAAACTCCTTTAACAGCTCCAGCGCTCCGTTGGTATCATTGATATTGTTAAAGGACAGCTCTTTTCCGTTGAGCTGTACTGCCTCCACCAGAGAGCCGGGCCGTCTGCCGATCTCCCGGTAGAAAGCAGCCTGCTGGTGAGGATTCTCCCCGTAGCGCATATCCTGCACCTTCTCATAGGTCAGGGTCAGGGTCTCCGGCAGAGCATAGTCCTTTCTCTCCCGTCTCAGGTAATCGGCAATCATGGTATCATAGCTGGAAGTGTGCATAAACACCTTCTGCATCAGATAGAATTTTGTCTCCAGCGTAATGCCTCCGTTTTTTAACTCCTCCAGGATGCTGGGATAATCCTCCGGATCAGTGACCACCGCCACATCCTGATAATTCTTGGCGGCCGCTCTCAGCATGGTGGGGCCTCCGATGTCGATATTCTCCACTGCTTCCTCTCTGGTCACGCCCTCCTTCAGGATGGTGGCCTTAAAAGGATACAGATTCACGATCACCAGGTCAATGGGCTGGATGTTCAGTTCCTTCAGCTGCTGCATATGCTCCGGCTTGGATCGCATAGCCAGCAGTCCCGCGTGCACAGCCGGATGCAGCGTCTTCACCCGCCCGTCTAGGCACTCCGGGAAACCGGTAATTTCGGAAATCTCGATGGCATCAATGCCCTCCTCCTTCAGCTTCCGGTAGGTGCCTCCGGTGGAAATCAGTTCCACACCCAGGGCCTTAAGCTCCTTGGCCAGCTCCACGATACCGGTCTTGTCCGAAACGCTAATCAATGCTCTCATAAAATGGATCCTCCTTTACATCCGGGGAGAGTTCGCCACATCTCCCGCTAAAAAAACAGACCGCCCAGGCAGACAGCAGACATCTCCATGTCAGCGGTCGCCCAGGCGGTCGGCTTTCCTCACGCTGTGCTCCCCATAGGTTTTCCTATCTTTCCGCCAGTCACACAGCTCTACTCTTATCTTACACTGTCCCTCTTCCTTTGACAAGTGATAAATTTATTTTTTTCTCCGGATCACCATTACCTCTGTCTGATTTTTCTCATTCATCAGAAACTCTTCCAGCAGCTCATACTCTCCCAAGCGGCGGATCTGCCTTCTTGCCAGATCCGGCTCCATGGTATAAAGGATCAGAATTCCTTCCTTTTTTAAATGGAGAAGGGATTTCTCAAAAAAGTTCCCATACAGCCGCTCCAGCTCCTGTTGTCTCCCCTCCCCGGATAGGCGGGGCATATCCGTGATAATCTCATCAAACAGATACTCATGGGTACAGTCAAAGAAATCGCGGTTGATATAATGGACCACGCAGCCCGCGGCCTGGGTGTTCTTTCTTGCCTTCTCAATAGCCTCCCCGTAGAGATCCACCCCGTACATGGTACGGGCAGGCACCAGGGCATTCCGCTCAATCAGCATGGTTCCCACCCCGCAGAAGGGATCCAGCACCTGGGCGCCTTCCTTCAGGTATTCTCTGGCTAACGCTGCTGTCAGAGCCCCATTCACCGGAGCGATGGAAGACGCCACCGTCTCCTTCCGGTAAGCGAATCTTTTGTCCGGCAGAGTATATAGACGCAGCATGGGAAGAAAGCTTCCGTCCCTTCGCTCCAGCAGCCGCAGTTCGATCTCGTAGTCTCCGGGAGCATTGCACAGCCTGCCTCCCGTCTTTTCATCCAAAATTCCCGCAATTCGTCTTAGGAAAGATCCCCGCTTTTCCATCGCCATAGGGCCCTTCACCTCCAGGCGGTAATAATAGGTGCCGCCCTCCTGATGAAGCCGGTCCAGATAGTCCGGGATGGAAAGAGCCGCCAGCTCCTCCCCGATTTTCTCCGGGGTTCCCGAAATAGGGCGGGCCTTGGGGATAGGAAAGAGCATCTCCTGATAGGTACGTATTTTCATCAGTTCCCCCAGATCTCCACCCTTCACCCGAAGCCCGGAGGAGAGCTCCGTCACTGTGCCGGTTCGGATCTGATCCGCCGTAACCTTCTTCTGACAGCGGTTTGTCAGAAGAATCACGTCCGGCGCAGGGTATACTTCCAGAAAGCGGTGATGTTTCGGCCTCTCATAGTTCAAAATCAGGGCCTGCAGGGCCGCCAGTTCCTCCCGGTAATGCTTGCGGTTCTCCTCCGCCGGCGCCGTCTCCAGCAATTTCTTCTGCCTATCCTTCAGGGCTTCCAGGAAGGGACGGCAGTCCAGCTTCTCCATGGCCTTCAGATAGTCCGCCCGCACAAAGAGCGTCTCCTCCCTCTGATAGGCTTCAAAAAGGCTGGGAAGCACATCCTCCGTCTCCATGTCACCCAAAATCAGTGCCGCATTTTTTCTCACCTTCGGGTCCGGCGATTTGAGAAGACCAGTAAAAACCGTAAAATCGCCGCCCAGAAGATAGGCCAGAGCCCTCTGCTTTTCCTCTGTCTTCAATTCCCGGCGCAGCTCTATGAGATTGGCTCTCACCTCATCGCCGCTGCGTATCGCATTGTACAGTTCTCGAATTTCCATCCTATTCTCCGCTCACATCCTCTGTCTGCGCCAATTCCTCCAGATAGGCCGTCAGCTCATCCACCTGGGTTTCCTCCGTCTCTTTCGCCGCGGCAGCCGCCGCCTCACATTCCGCCCGGTATGCCATCACATCATCCTTGAATTCCTCCCATTTATCCTCATGCTCCACATAATAGATGGGACATTCTTTTCCCGTCACATCGTAGTGACGGATGATGTCATCCCGCCCCAGACCATATTTTTCTGTCAGGTAAGCCGTCAGTTTCACCAGCGACTCATATGTAGCTTCCGTAAACATTCCCGTCTCATCCGGATGACAGTTCTCAATGGATATGGAATCGTGGTTCTCGCTGTTGGAAGCGTAGGCAATCTCATCATCCGGCACGCACTGAATGATCTCACCCTCCAGACCGACAATGTAGTTAGCGCTCATATACACGCTGTCCAGATCGTTCTTCAGGCTCTCAAAGTAATCATGATTCTGCTGAGCTGTGGTTTGGGGATTCCCCAGATAATGAATCACAATATAGTTGATCCCATCCGTCTTTGTTCCCGGCCTGGAAAATTCATTGATGGTTAGGAGCTGCACATCAATGTCCGGCTCTGGCACCGCCAGTGCCTCCGTTTCCGTCTCCTCCTCATACGCAATGGTCACATCCTGCTCCAGAAGAGCATCCA
>DBFBJF010000360.1:0-3475 GCA_048203265.1 Candidatus Merdiplasma sp. | reverse complement strand
GCCTTATCCAGTGTGATCTGTCCGTCCGTGGACCGCTTTTCCACCGGGCTGTACTCCCCGTAACTGTTTTTCCGGTATTCCCGCACTCCTCTTACCTGCTGTCTTCCTGTCATTTCCTTCACTACCTTACTTTTCTATCTGATCTGACTTTCCGTCACTTTTTTCACCGTCTGTCTTCTTTCCCACCAGAATCTGGACACACCGGCCCGGCACCTGGATCGCCTTTTCCGTCAGCGCCTCATCGCTGCCGGGCTCCTCCCCGGTACTCAGCTCCTCATACCAGTCCATCCCATCCGGCAGTTTGGGCAGCGCCAGGCTTCTGGGCTCCCAGTGAAAGTTATAAGCAACATACACGAAAGTATCCTCCTTCGCGTAGGCTCCGTTATACATCAGTCCCACATGGCGGTTCTGATAATCAAAGTCCCCGTACCACGCCCGGCTTCCATGGCTGGAAACATCCGGGTATCCGCTGGAAAGGGGATCGCTTCCGCTCAGTCCGCTGTCCCGGTGAAGAATCCTGTGTTCTCTTCGAAAGGCAATCAGCTTCTTCACAAAAGCAGTCAGCTCCTGATTGGGTTTCTCCCTGCTCCAGTCCACCCAGGTCAGTTCGCTGTCATGGCAATAGGGATTGTTGTTCCCCTGCTGGGAATTTCCGAACTCATCTCCCGCCAGTATCACCGGCGTCCCCTGGGCGAGCAGCAACATGGCAAAGGCGTTCTTCATCTGACGAAGGCGAAGCCTCGTCACCGTTCTCTTTTTTGTGGGGCCCTCCACGCCGCAGTTCCAGCTGTAGTCGCATTCTGCTCCGTCTCTTCCCTGCTCCCCGTTATCCTCATTGTGTTTCTTGTCGTAGGATACCAGATCCATCAGAGTAAATCCGTCATGGCCGGTGATATAGTTCATCACACCGCTGTTTTCCGGATTGTATCGAACTCTTTCCACAAAGCCTCCCAGCTGGTTTTCATCTCCCTTCAACAGTCTCCTGGCCGGGATCATAAAGCCCTCATTGCGCTCCGCCAGATTGCGGGCGGTCTTCCTCTCCCCGTGATAGATGGCGTCCGCCGGAAAATATCCGGACATCAGCTTTGTCCTCATCAGCAGCGGATTGGCCGCCAGGGTATTGGCCGTCTCCTGATTCATAAAGAGAGAAAAGCCATCCACATGATACTCCTGCACCCACCAGGCAAGACATTCGTTCACCATTCCCGCATTGGCCGGATCCGGAAAGGCAAATTCCATCACCACCTCAATCCCGTTCTCATGGAAGGAGCGCACCATCTCCTTGAACTCTCTCACCGGATTGCCGGTGGCACTATAGGAATATTTCGGAGCGAAATACTCTCCACTCAAATACCCCCAGAAATTCAATTTCGTCTCCTCCTGAGCGACTGGATGCCCAGGAACCTCCGGGGCGGCGGGATGGACAAAAGCCGCCGGGGCGGCTCCCACCGGAGCGTTTGGCCGCATGATCTCATCAAACTCATAGGCCGGCATCAGAATCACCTGATTAATTCCCAGATCTTTCAAATACGGGATCTTTTCCTGAAGTCCCAAAAATGTCCCTTTATGACGCACCCGGGAGTTTTTTTGCTTTGTAAAACCTCTCACATGAAGATGGTAAGCCACCACATCCTCATAGGGGATCTCCAGGGGGCACTGATCCTTCCCCCAGTCAAATTTTTCATCCGGGAAGCCTCCTCTCACCTGGTGCTCTCCTCTGGGAGATCGGTCACCGAATGTCTTACGCCCCCGCACCAGGCGTGCCGCCGGGTCCACCGTCACCTGCTCCCCCACTCTGAAATTATATTCCACCTCATCGGGAGAAATTCCCTCCACCTTCATGGTGCGCACACATCCCGTATAGTGCTGCCTGGGAAAAGGAATTTCCTGCTGCGGCTCTTCCTCTCCCTTCCGATATAAAATCAAGTTCACGGTATCCTCGGAGGGCACCGCCGCTGAGAAAGTTATTCCATCCTGTTCTGCCCATGCCCCCAGCCTGCGAAATTCACAGCTGGAAGCGATCCACTGTCTGCTCGTCTTTGCTGTCACCGATCACTTCCTCCTCTCACTGCATCACAACTTTCTATAAATCAATGTCCAGTTCCACCGGGCAATGGTCAGATCCGAACACCTCTGTGTGAATCGATGCCCCGCGCAGCCGATCCTTCAAACACTGGGACACACAAAAATAGTCAATCCGCCATCCGGCATTTTTTTCCCGGGCCTTAAACCGGTAGGACCACCAGCTGTATACCCCTTCCTGGTCCGGATAAAAGAAGCGGTACGTATCAATGAAACCTGCATTCAGCATAGCCGTGCATTTTTCCCGCTCCTCATCCGTAAACCCGGCATTTCTGCGGTTTGTTTTCGGGTTCTTCAGGTCAATCTCCTCATGAGCCACGTTCAGATCCCCGCAGAAAATTACCGGCTTTTTCTCCTCCAATTTCTTTAAATAGGCCAGGAAATCATCCTCCCACCGCATCCGATAGTCCAATCTGGCCAGCTCATTCTGAGAATTGGGGGTATAGACCGTCACCAAAAAAAATTCAGAATACTCCAGGGTGATCACCCGCCCTTCCTGGTCGTGCTCGGGAATACCGATACCATAGGAAACGGACAGCGGCGTATACTTCGTAAAAATCGCAGTCCCGGAATACCCCTTTTTCTGCGCATAATTCCAATATTGCTCATAGCCGGGCGTGTCAAGCTCAATCTGCCCAGCCTGCAGCTTGCTCTCCTGGATGCAGAACATATCCGCATCCGCTTCCTTCATATAATCAAGAAATCCTTTCTGGACGCAGGCTCTTAGGCCATTCACATTCCAGGAAATTAATTTCATCGCCGTTTCTCCTTCCGTAAGCAAAATACCCTGTTTTTAGTATATCATTTCTTTTTCGTTTTTCATACCCCAAGTTTCGCTTTTTCCCCTCATAGTTCTTGCAATTTAGCTCTATATCTGTTAAAGTGTAGCTGTATGAACTGCCGGGAGGGGAGAAAGTTTCCCTTCCCGGCTCCGCAAATTTAACGAATAAGATGAGAGGTATGAAAAATGAGCGACAATAATTCATGCGGCGGCGACTGCTCTGCCTGCAGCTCCGAATGTATTTCTGCCGGTGAGGGTGGTGCCACTGTCACACTGAATCTGGATGACGGTACCAATGTGGAATGTGCTGTGCTGACCATCTACCAGGCGGCAGGCAAGGAGTACATTGCCCTGCTTCCCCTGAATGAGAACGGAGAAAACGAGGATGGAGAGGTATATCTCTACCGCTTCTCTGAGACAAACGGGGAGCCCACGCTGGAAAATATTGAGGATGACGATGAGTACGAGGCTGCGTCAGACGGTTTTGACCAGTGGCTGGATGATCAGGAATACAACGATTTGGTATATGAAGAAGAGGAAGATGAGCCCTCCGCCCGGTAAGGCGGGGGCTTTTTCTTTTTTGTTTCCTGGAAACTGCTCCCGGAAACCGAA
>DBFBJF010000359.1:0-6551 GCA_048203265.1 Candidatus Merdiplasma sp. | reverse complement strand
AAAGACTGATAAACTGGGGCTTCTACGATTTAGCCACAGCCTATCAGTCACTGCACGTCAACTATTGAAAACGCCGGATACGTGAACCGTATGTCCGGTGTTGTGAGAGGACGGCGGTTAATCACCGCCTCCTACTCGATCCGCAAGCAGCGGGCCAGCAGCCATGCAGGCATGGGTATCTGGCCAATGCCGCGGGGAATTTGACGAATGGGGGAGGATGAAGATGATTTATGTGCTGGCGTATGATGTGGGGACCACAGGGGTAAAGACCTGCCTGTTTGGGGTGGAGGATTCCATCCGGCTGCTGGAGAGCTCCCATGAGGGATATGGGCTTTACATGGTGGAGAACGGCGGCGTGGAGCAGGATGCGGACGAGTGGTGGCAGGCCATGTGCCGGACCACCCGCAGGGTGTTTGAGCGGGCTGCGGTGGAGCCGGAACAGATTGCCGGCATTTCCTTCTGCTCCCAGATGCAGGGGCTGGTGCTGGCGGACCGGCAGGGAAGGCCGGTGCGCAGGCCCATGAGCTACATGGATCAGAGAGCCAGGGAGGAAATGCGCCGGGGAATTGCCTACGGCCCCCGGATTGCGGGAGCCAATGTGTGGAAATTGCTGCGCAGCCTGAGAATCAACGGGGCGGTGGCCAGCAGCGTGAAAGATCCTGTGTGGAAATATAAATGGGTGGAGCGCCATGAGCCGGAGGCCTTTGCCCGGGTGTATAAATGGCTGGATGTGAAGGAGTATCTGATTGCCAGATGTACCGGGGAATTTGTGATGACGGAGGACTCCGCGTTTTCCACCTTTCTGTATGACAGCAGAAAGGGAAAGGAGGGGTGGAGCCAGAGCCTGTGCAGGATGCTGGGAGTCTGTCCGGAGCATCTGCCCCGGCTCATCGGAGCCTCCGACCCTGCCGGGACTTTGACCGCCCGGGCGGCACAGGAGCTGGGATTGAAGCCCGGCATCCTGGTGTTCGGCGGGGGCGGGGACGCCTCCCTGATCGGTGTGGGCTCCGGCTGCGTCAGACCGGGAAAAACCCACATCTATTCCGGCACATCCGGCTGGGTGTCCACGGTTGTGGAGAAACAGATGGTGGACGCCGGGAGTATGATCGCCGCGGTGGTGGGCGTTCAGCGGGGCAGATTCAATTACTTCGCGGAGATGGAGACGGCAGGAAAATGCCTGGAGTGGGTGAAGGATCATATGGCGCTGGATGAGATCGGCGTCTATCTGGAGAGCCGGCAGATTACCTGCGGCCAGGAGGCGGTTTACACCAGCCTTTATGACTACCTGACCGAGACGGTGAAGCGAGTGGAGCCGGGAGCGGGAGGCGTGCTGTTTACGCCGTGGCTCCATGGAAACCGGTGCCCCTTTGAGGATCCCAACGCGGCGGGCATGTTCTTCAATATTTCCCTGGATACCGGAAAGACAGAGATGATCCGGGCTGTGCTGGAGGGGATCTGCTATCACCTGAGGTGGATGCTGGAGTGCCAGGACCGGAAGGTTAAGACCTCGGAAACCATCCGGTTTTCCGGCGGCGGAGCCTTGGCGGATGTGACCAGCCAGATGCTGGCGGACATCACCGGACGGCGCATTGAGGTGGTGGACAGCCCCCAGAATGTGGGAGCGGTGGGAGCGGCCGCCACAGCGGCGGTGGGCCTGAAGGTCATTGACCGTCTGGAAAATATTGAGGATTTCATTCCGGCCTGCAAGGCCTTTGAGCCGGACCGGGAGAGAAAGAAGATATATGACCACTATTTCGAAGTTTTCAAGCAGCTTTACAGGAGTAACCGGAAAAATTTCGCGGCGCTCAATCATACCGGCGGGAGCCCGGAATGAGGATGCAGGGCGTGGAGCGTGATGCCATGGGAGGAACTATATGAAGGAGTATATGCGTGCTATCAAATTTACCCTATTTTCCATATCGGCGGGAGTGATTGAGCTGGCGGTGTTTTCTCTGCTGGATGCCGTCACACCCTGGGCCTACTGGCCCTGCTATCTGGCGGCGCTGGTTCTGTCTGTGCTTTGGAATTTTACACTGAACCGACAGTATACCTTTCAGTCGGCCAGCAACGTGCCCCGGGCCATGATCAAGGTGGCGGGATTTTACTGTGTCTTCACGCCGGTGAGTACGGTGCTGGGCAACTATCTGGCAGAGTCCCTGAACTGGAACGGCCTGGCGGTGACCGTGCTGAACATGGCCGCCAACTTTATCTTGGAGTATCTGTACGATCGGTTCTTCGTGTTTGGAAATTCCCTGGACACCAACGACAGGGCCAGGAAGGAGGAAGAGTAGAGGGATCGCCGGATGCGCAGAATTTGCGGCAGAAAATGCCGCTTTGCGGCGCAAATCCGGAGGGAAAACGCTTTTATCCGCGTTTCTCTAAGGCAAAGGCACTTCCCGGCGAAAGACGCATATCATAATAGTGATACCGGGAGAGGAGAAATTTCATGGAGTATCAGTATTCCAGGGAAGCATTTCCGGGAAGCAGAGAGATTCCGATTTCTGCGCCCAATTTCTCCGGACTGCGGCAGGGGCAGCTTCCGCCGCTTTTCGGCCCTCAGACTGGATTTTGGGGGATGCAGGGGATGGGAAGCCCCCTGGCTGCCTATGATCCGCTGCTGGAGGAGCGGCAGTCCTTTGAGGACGCCAGAAGAATGCAGTCCTACTATCCGAAGATGGCCCAGCAGATTCAGGAGCAGGTGGAGGAAGCCTGCGATAAGATGGAATATGAGGGAAGCATCATGTTTGATGAGCACCCCGACCGTCTGATGATGAGGAGAACCGCTCGGGGGATTGTGGATCAGATAAAAGAAAAATATCCCGAAGAGTGGGGACAGGAGGAGACACTGGCTGTCCAGTCCATGGGAAAGGGCCGGCCTCCCAGAAAGAGGGACGACTGGCTGGGCGATCTGGTGCAGGTCATGCTGGCGGATGAGATGCACAGACGGCGCTGCCGCCATCGCAGGTGCCGCCGCCGGATCTGGTGACAGGCAGGAGAAAGCGGTGAGAGAAATGAAGCGGCTGCTGCGCCGCCCTGGAGGGCGGAACGGGCAGCCGTTTCGCATAGCTGCGCATCGGCGGAAAGAACGGCGACAGGCGCCGGAAGCCGCAACATAGCGGTTGCGCCCCGGCGGAAAGTCTGATAGAATGGGGGCAGCGTAAACTTGCCAGCGAGTCCTGAAGGGGAGAAGGAAATATTCATGAAGGAACGAATGAAACTTGTGCGGAATGTGCTGCTGCACATTCTGTTTTTAATCCTTTTGTTTTTGGTTTCGGTCCTGATATTCAGCAGGATGATTAACCAGGTGGCGCCGGATGAGGCGGAGACCATGGAAAACTCTACGTTTCCGCTGGTTTATATGCAGAATGACGGAACCAGCTTTAACTGTCTGCACGGGTATGCCAGAGAAATGGACGTGTCTTACATCAGGGACAGCATTACGCCGCTTGATCCGGATCGGCAGCTGGATATTCAGATTCAGGCGTTCGGCACCTCCATTGACGGTGTGTCCTACGAGGTGCTGACTCTGGACGGAACGGAATCTTTGGAAAACACGAAGGTGGTTACCCTGAACCAGGAGGGGGACTACCTGTACGCTACGCTGCAGCTGCAGAATAATACCCTGATGAATCAGGAGTATATGCTGAAGCTTCAGATTACCTCCGGCGGAAGAGACATCTATTACTATACCCATGTGCTGATGGCGGACGGCCTGCACACCGATGAATATATTGACTATGTGCTGGGATTTTATGACAAGTGCATCAATAAGACGGATCTGAGCGCGGTGAGCGCCGCAGTGGAACCGGATGAGACCACCGATGCGGAGCAGACACTGGCGTACATGGACATTCATGACAGTGTGGACCAGCTGACTTGGGGAAACTTAAATCCGCAGATTTATTACAAACCGACACCCAAGATCAAGGAGATCAACCAGAATACGGCCACGCTGACTCTGGACTACAGAATTGCCGCGGTGAATGAGGATGGAATTACGGAGGTATACAATGTCCACGAATCTTATCGTGTCCGTTACACGGATACCCGTATTTTCCTGCTGAATCTGGAGCGAACCACAGACGAGATCTTTAACCCGGAAAACAATGTGCTGCAGAGCAATGGGATCAATCTCGGCATTACCGATAAGAATGTGGAGTATGCCAGCGATGAGAGAAACCGGGTAGTGGCCTTTGTGCAGGAGAATGAGCTGTGGTCCTACGACATCAGCGATGAAACGCTGACCCAGATTTTCAGCTTCCCTCAGAAGGAGAACATGGATTACCGGGACTTTTATGACGGACACTCCATCCATATTCTGAATGTGAGCAGCGAGGGGGATGTGTGGTTTGCCGTGGCGGGATACATGAACCGGGGCAGCCATGAAGGAGAAAACGGTGTGGCAGTCTACTATTATGAGGCGGCCTCCTCTATGGTGGATGAAAAAATCTTTCTGTCCAGCATGGAGAGCCCGGAATTCCTGGAACGGGATGTGGACAGTCTGGCCTACATTTCCCAGGACGGGTCTCAGTTCTGCGTTTTGCTGGAGGGGACTGTATATCAGGTGGATTTAAACAGCCGGACCTATCAGGTACTGGCCCAGGATGTGGCGGAGGACTGCCACGTGTCCTCGGCATCCGGCCGGTATTTTGCCTGGTTGGCGGAGGGAGAGACGTATGATTCCTCCACACTCACCGTGCTGGACCTGGAGACTGGGGGAAGCCGGGACATCACCTGTGGCTCCGATGAGCGGATCCGTCCGGTGGCTTACATGAAGGAAGATCTGGTCTATGGCGTAGCTAAAACAGAGGACATTGATGCCTCCCATGGCGGAAACGGGATCTTTCCTATGTACAGTCTGGTCATTCAGGATGGAGAGGGAAATGTGGTGAGAGAGTATGCCCCCTCCGGAGCCTACGTGACCGGAGTGGAACAGAGCGACAATATGCTCACTCTCACCCGGGTGGTGAAAAACGGGGATACCTTTGCGGAGGGAACCGAGGATCATATCGTGAGCACGGATACCGAGACGGACGTGGCCATGGGAATTGCCACGCAGACCACCACCAGAAAGGAGACGGAAGTGGTTCTCCGGGTGGGAAGCACCATCTCCGCGTCCGGCGCGCAGGTAGTGAGAAGCCGGATGATTACCTACGGCGGCGCCAGAACGCTGGATATTCCGGTGAACCGGTCCAGCCAGATCATGTACTATGTGTACGCTTCCGGAGCGCTGGCAGATGTATGCACCTACCCCAATGAGGCCATCGTGGAGGCGGACGAGCTGTTGGGCCTGGTGGTGGACAGCGGGCAGAATTACGTTTGGGTGCGAGGAGACCGTGATACCCAGGCGGAAATCAGCCTGGAGGATATCCCGGCTGTGATGACTGCGGGAACCATGGATGTGGAAGAATTGCAGGCAGGTATGGAGCAGCAGGTTGTGGATCTGAGCGGCTGTACACTGGATCAGGTGCTGTATTTTGTGGGACAGGGGATCCCGGTGCTGGCTCAGACAGCAGAAGGCCCGGTTACCATTGTGGGATACGATGAGTACAACGTATACCTGCTGGATCCGGGCGGAACAGAGTGGTATTATGGCGGATTGAACGACAGTACGGCCATGTTTGAGGAGGCAGGAAACCTCTTTATCAGTTATCTGGATCGTTAGGAAATGCGGAGGAAGACGCTCCCTCAGCCAGGATGACCTGTACGCCAAGCTCTCGGTAGCGAGCCAGATAGTCCCGGCCAATTCCGGGACCGGTAATGACATTGGGGATTTTTTCCAGATTACACAGGCGGGTGAAAGCCCGCCTGTTATATTTTTCCTCACTGGCAAGGAGATAGCTCTCCCGGGTATTTTCCAGGAGATAGCGGTAGAGGGGGATCTGCTCCCGATTGATAATGGAATAGCCGTCATCCAGATCAATGCCGTCCACCGTGAAAAATACCTTATCGAAATACAGGGATTTCAACGCCTGGAGTGTATACTGGTCCAGGGTTTCCACATGGTTGCAGCCAAGCCGTACACTGCCTCCCAGCACCAGAACATGAATGCGGGGATTGGAGGCCAGCTCCATTACGGCAGTAATATTCGTGGTAATTACATGAAGGGACTCCATCTGTTCATCCCGGACTCTTTTGGACAGATAGCGGCACAGAAGATTGCAGGTCATCCCTGCCCCCACAAAAATAATATCTCCCGTTGACACAAAAGCGGACGCCTTTCTGGCGATGACGTCCTTTCCGGGAAGATGAGGATCCGGCTCCCAGGCAAGGGAGGGAAAACGCTCCGGGATCTCCGCCAGGGGGCCGCTTTTGGACAAACCAGAGGGGAGAGCCTGGGCGCCGCCCCTGGTTTTTTGCAGCAGACCTCTGCTCTCCAGCAGATTCAGATCTCTGCGCAGGGTGGCCGGTGAGGCGCCGGTCAATTCTTCCAGCTGCCCCACGGACGCGATCCGGTGGATGTTCAGGTAATCCAGAATTTTGCTCTGACGTTCTGCCGCTAACATGTGATATCCTCCCTCACAGTGTTCCCAGGGGCTGGCGCAGCGATT
>DBFBJF010000358.1:0-7331 GCA_048203265.1 Candidatus Merdiplasma sp. | reverse complement strand
GTCAGATGCTGGCACATATTCAGCTCCTGATGGATAATGGCAATGCCCAAATTCTGAGCGCTCTTGGTGTCCAGATCACCAGTAATTTTCTGCCCAAATACTTCGATGTCGCCTGAATCTCTGGTATACACTCCTGAAAGGATCTTCATTAAGGTGGACTTGCCTGCGCCGTTTTCACCCAACAGAGCCATTACCTCTCCTGATTTCAGATGGAGGTGCACATCATCCAGGGCTTTCACGCCGGGGAATGTCTTCGTAATGTGCTCCATAGAAACAGCATATTCACTCATTGATTTACTCCTTTCCTTCCTTGTATTTTCAGTGGATCGAAAAATCCACAAGTGAATCAGTCTTTTGCAGGCGGATACTCATTGCACAGCAGACGGTAGGGCGCCTCGTCCTCCTCCACTGTGGGGAACCGTCCGGATGCTTCCAGAAAGCGGTTGTCCGTGTTGTCATCATTGCACATGGACACCTCGCCGATCAAGGCATATCCGGTGCCGGGCTGAATGCAGAACTCATGGTAATAGTAGGGATACAGAGTCAGGGACTCGCCGGGATGAAGCACGATCTCAGAACCGGCCGGAACGGTATAGCAGCGGCCATCCTGGAAAATCTTCACATCTGTGTCATCCAGCTGTTCATCCTTGGTGGCATTCCACAGACGGAATACCACGTTTCCTCCTCCGCGGTTGATGATGTCCTCCATCTTATTCCAGTGGAAGTGATTTGGAGAAATCTGTCCTTCCTTCAGCATCATAATCTTCTCGGCGTAAACCTTGGTATATTTGTCATTATGTACATTGCCGTTTCTTAAGGTAATCAGGTACAGTCCCTTTCCATCATAGAAATGACCCTCACCATAATCGGTGATATCCCAGCCCAGAGCATTGTCACGGATCTCATCATACTCATGGCCTTTCTGGGCCCATTCCTCAGGGGTGAAGCTTAAGAAGGGCGGAAGCTCAAATTTGTGCTCCTTCAGGACTGCTTCGAATTCATTGATGCACTTGTTGATTTCTGAACGTTTCATGTCTCTGTTCTCCTTTTCTATTATAATGAATGATATTTATGTTCGAATGCAGCAACCGCCGCATTGATCTCGTTCTCCCCGTCTAAGACGGTAAAGCTAAGCACATTCTTTTCTTTTTCAAAGGGCGCCAGCTTGTGAACGCTGCCCCGCTCCTCATGGTAGGGCCTTCCGTATACGCTGGAATTGGAGGGTTCCAATCCGATCACGTAATCGCCGGAGGCGGTGGACTTCCACTCCATAAAATAGGGAAGGTATTTCATATTGTAGGAGAGCCGCAGGCCCAGTCCCAAAGGCTCGTTGATCACCAGGATTTCTGTCTCCCCCTGCTCATCCTTTTTCAGATCATGAATGAATACGTACTCCGGCTCATTGTCCTTAGGCGGATCCATTCGGTCGTATTCCGCTTCATGTCCCTCCCCGTCCCGGTCTCTGGCGGTAACGCTCCGGGTGGGCACATACAGCCTGGTGCGCTCATCCAGGAAGGGATATCCCATGTTGATGTGATACAGGAGCATCAACGGTTCCTCACGGTAAGACTCATTTTCAATCTCGTCCGTCACGGTGATGGTCTTGCTGCCGTACACCGTGGAGATCTCCCGGCGCAGCACCATGTTCTCTCCGAACAGCGCCGCCTCTCTCATCTCCCCGGATACACTCAGGTGGTATGCTCCCTCCACCCAGCGTGCATCCCCCCGCAGGTGCTCTCCCGGTGTGGTGCGGATCCGCCCATGCATAGGATAATCCACCCCGTCAATGGTGCAGGGAGCGCAGATATTTTCCAGCCCCGAGGTGAAGAACAGCCCGCCCATGATACTGCGGATGGCCTCCTCCCCGTTGGTGTCATAATGGCCTCTGCCCTGCAGTCCGGGTTTTGAGAGGAATGTCATATTGATTCCCTTGTAGGAAAGGCCACTCACATCCAGGCATTTGTCCGCCAGAACCTGATAGGTCATGCAGCCGTTTTTTACTTCATACGCCTTCAGGCCCGTGGATCTGCCCTCCGAAAAAGTCATGGGACGGACGTAGGCAACCTGCTGCATCGTCCCCATATATTTCATAATTTCTCTCTTATCCTTCATTCTTCCCGCTCCCGTTTTCTCGATTTACTCTCCCGGCTTCCGGCCACGGCCCTGACTGTTTGCCCCGCCGCACTTACTATTCACAGCCCCTATCACTCCAGGTTTGCGTGATACTGCCACAGGGATTTCATATCCAGCTGGCGATCCTCGATAATCATCTTCGCTAGGATGTCTCCCACCAGAAGCACGCTCTGCTCAAAGAGGGAGGTCATAGGCTGACAGGAGTCAATCTCGTCCTCCAGATAAAACTTGGTGCGCACCGGAATGCGGACCATAAAGTCACAAATATCCTTCATCTCGCTGTTGGGGTTCGACCCAATATGTACAATTTTGCAGTCCACAATCTTTCTGGCCTTCTTGGCAATTCCAAGAGGGAACAGGGAACCGCCGGAACCGGAGCCCACGATCAGCAGATCATTCTTTGTGATGGCCGGCTCTGTAATCTCGCCCACATAGTGGGCTTTGATCCCCAGATGAGCTAATCTCTTGCAGACACACTGCAGTGCCAGCATCACCCGGCCCACGCCCACGAAAAACACCTGATCCGCCGCCAGGATCTCATTCACTAACCGCTCCAGGGAGTCCGTGTCAATGCTGGCCAAGGTTTTCTGCAGTTCCGCCAGCACATCAGAGCAGGCTTTCTCATAGTTTTCTTTAAATGCCATTGGTTTCTCTCCTCAATTCTATGAATTCTATCTGATCCGTTACTCTTTGTCTCGGTAACGTTTATCCAAGCAGTTCTTCCCTCATCTTCTGCAGCTTCTCGAAACTTCCCACCAGATCCTTTCGGTCCAGGCAGGTGCTTCCCGTCACGAAAATATCCACCATATCCCTGCCGTAATCCTGGATGTTCTGGGGGGAGATTCTGCCATCCACCTCAATCTTCGTGTTCAGCCCCCGCGCTTCAATCATGCGGCGGAGCTCCCGGATTTTCCGGTCTGCGTAGGCCACCTGCTTTTCTCCCTTCACAAAGGCGTATCCCGGGTTGATCAGCATCAGCAGCACCGTATCACATTTCTCCAGCACGTATTCCACCATAGACAGAGGGGTGGAAGGCTTCAGCGCCACTCCAGCTTTCACACCTTTTGCATGAATGCGGTTGAGCATCCCGTCAATGTGGGGCTGTGTCTCCCCGTGGAACACAATCTGTTCCACTCCGATGTCCAGCAGCTCGTCCACGAAATAATCCTGCTCGGTCACCATCACGTGACAATCAAACTGCAGATCCGTCTTATCCCGCAGCTGGCGTACCGTGTCCAGGCCCAGCGGCATACTGGGACTGAAATGGCCGTCCAGAATGTCCACGTGAAGCATCTGAATACCGGACTGCTCCAGGATCCTGATCTGGCTCTCCAGATTGCACATATCGAGACAGATCAGTGACGGTGAGATGATACATTTCTCGTTCCATACAGACTGCATTTTTTCTTCCTCCGCTGCTTGTTTACATATTTTTCATATACTCCTCGATCTGCGCTCTGGTGGGGATGGAGACGATAGCTCCCTTTCCCTGTACACAGATGCAGCCGGAGACATTTCCGTACGTCATGGCCTTCTCGATATTCTCAGCAGTCAGATCCTTCACGCTGGTGACGCCCTGGATCCGCAGACTGGACAAAAATCCTCCCCAGAAAGCGTCTCCCGCTCCTGTGGCGTCCACTGCCTTCACCTTGTGTCCTTCCACCCGGATCACCTGGCTGCCAAAAAAGGCCTGGGCTCCGTGGGATCCCAGAGTCTCCACCACCAGAGCAATCTCATGTTTCTTCATCAGCTCCGGGATGGCCTCCACGCCGCCCATCATGTCAACCTCCTCCTCGGAGATTTTCAGCATATCCACATATTTCAGAATATCCATCACTGCCGCTGTGCAGGCTGCCAGGTCATCCTTCCACATCACATTCCGGTAATTCACATCAAAGCTCACAAGCTTGCCCTTCTCATGGGCAACCCGCATGGCCTTCACTGTGGCCGCTCCCACCGGCTGCGCCGAAAGTGAACAGGAACCCGCATGAACAATCACAGAATTTTCAATATCCTCCTCCTTTACCTCATCCTCCGTCAGGAACATATCAGCCCCCGGCTTTCTGGCAAAGGTAAAGACCCTCTCTCCGTTATCCGCCAGCGTCACAAACGCCATAGTAGTAATGGCAGCCTCACACAGCTTAGGACAGGCAGCCTTTACGTGATACTCCTCCAACGTTCCCATAAGAAAATGGCCAAAATCATCATCTCCTACCTTGCAGCACATACTGGCCTCCAGGCCATTTTTTGCCACCGCTATCGCAACATTAGCCGGGGCGCCGCCTGCTTTTCTGATATAACTGGCCGGTTCACTCCCCGGTATAAAATCAATCACCATCTCGCCAATGCTGTAAACATCTGTCATTCTCATCCTACCTCCTTGGCTGTTGTTTTCCATAACTCTTGTCTTTAAGGTCAGTATATACGCCGCAATTAATAAAGTCAATACACTAATTGTTTTTCTGATATTCTTCACGAATTTATGATTTATTTTTTATACAAAATGTACAAAATCGGGTTGCCCGACAAATGGACAGCCCGATTGTTTTTCGTCTATTTTGTTATTTTTATATCAAAAATAAATTTACATCAGCTCGCCCCGGAATACCTGGCTGATGGCATTGCACGCAGCGCCCACCACCTGGGCCTTATCCTTAAAATATGCCTTTCTCACAGGGACCAGCATATCCTGGTTTCCGAACTTTCTCCGGTTAATCTCCTCTTCAATCATGGCGATATACCGGTCCGGCCAGTAATCACAGTCCATGGACAAAAGGATAATCTGTGAGTTTAGGATATTCAGAGCGCTTAAGATCCCGCTGGTGAGCTTCCAGATTACATCCCGCATAATTTCATCAATGCGGGGATCCTCATCCATCTGACAGAACTCCCGATAACTCAAATCCAGCCCGGTGGCATCCTGGAACCGTTTCATCATTGTCCAGGAATTCACATACTTTTCCAGGCAGCCCACGTTGCCGCAGACGCAGGGTTCTCCCCTGTAATCGATGGAGATGTGGCCAATCTCCGGGGCATATCCGGAATAGCTGTGAACCCGCTTTCCGTCCACCAGAATCCCGCAGCCCACGCCGCCTCCAATACTGATCAGAAGGATATCCTGGTATCCCTTCCCATTTCCAAAAAGATGCTCCGCCTGTACCGCGCTTTGATTATCATGATCAAAAAATCCGGGCAGACGATATCGCTCCTCAATGAGCCTGCGGATCTCAATATTTCCGATATTGTTAAAATACAGAGGCTGGACGATCTTTCCCTCCTTGATACTCACCGGTCCGATGGAATCAATGCCAATGCCCGCCACATGATCCTCGCCCTCCAGCATATGATCCAGCAGCAGATAAACCGCCTCCATCAATTCCTCCCCGCTGGACCAGTTTCGCCATACCTCCTCCGACTTAAGGATATTGGCCTGCATATCACACAGAACAGCTCTGCATCCCTCCCGGTGTACCTGCACTCCCGCGTACCGGGGCGCCCCGGGCGAGATAGCCAGCCCCACCGGATTTCGTCCCAATCCGCCGGAAGTTTCCTTCTTGGTCTCTATCAGATATCCCTGCTCAATCAACTCATTGACAATCTGAGAGATGGCCGTCTTTGTCAGTCCCGTCATTCTGGCCAGGTCAATTCTGGAGGTACACTGCTTTGTGGCAATCAGTTTTAACACCAGCCCCCTGTTTGTTTTTTTCTGGTTATCCCTGTTTACACCTAATTTCTTCATCACTGCGACCCCTGCTTTTTTATCTTCTGTCATTCCATATGAAGCCATTGAAAGCACCTTCATTATACGGTGGGGGGTCTTATTTGTCAAACAGGACCCGAACTGTCAGCCGGCAGTCTGGCTCTCTGTATTTCTCTGGGAAAATGCCTGAAGGCTGCCCAGAAGCTCCCGATATGCCGTATCGATCTCCACGTCCGTCATCTCGGGATTTTCCAGCATCTTGGAAACAGTCTGGATGCTGTTCTCCAGCTCATCGGTCCAGTCACTGGGATAGGCAGAGATATCCACGGCCTGCGCCGTCTGAAGCAGCTTTTCCAATCCTTCCCGGCTGACGCCGCTTGCCGTCTCAACGGTTCTCCTGTTCAAAAACACAGCCAATCCTATGCCAATCACCAGGCAGAGAGCTAAAATCCCGCAGGTCAGATAGATTCTGCGCCTCAGCTGCGCCTCCCTGCGCCGTCTGGCCATTCTTGCTCTTCTTCTGTCAATTTCACTCTGCATCTTATCACCTATAAAACGAAAAGAGCTGTCGCAATAGCTTCCCCTGATGTTTCCACTATCCGGTGTTTCACTTTGTCCCACTGACATTTCCCTGTATAAGGCGGATAAAACCGCCTTATACGTATCTGTCCCGGACATAGGTACCCCTGAATAATCAGGAAACTACAGGGAGTTTTTGCGACAGCCCTTCGTCAGACAAAATCTTTTTAACTGTGAATAGTAACTTTTTACTAAATATAACTGCTGTTCCTAGAGAGACGGCTTTATTCGCTTATCTCACCGGCATCTGATGTTCCATCCGCAATCCCGGCGGTTTCCTCCGCTGCCGCTTCCGTACTCTCAACCGCAGTCTCCGCTACTGTCTCTGTACTCTCAACCACGGTCTCCGCTACTGTCTCTGTGCTCTCAACAACTGCTTCCGCTGTCTCTTCTATATTTTCAACAACGGTCTCATCCGGTTCTTCTGCCTGCTCAGCAACTGCTTCTGGTTCTGTGCTCTTAACGACCACATCTTCAGTCACTTCTTCGCTTTCAACGGCTGTATCCTCCTCTATCCGCAAAGGCACAATTCCGATCTGCAGGCTGCTCAGGGTTTCTCCGTATTTCACACTCAGTATCTGGGTTGCAGCTGCTTCGTCAAAATCATCCGCAAAGGTATATCCTTCCGGCAGCATCCAGTCCACTCCATAATTGAAGTTCGCCCACTCGCCTTCCGGACCGCTCTTTGTCACTACTACCGGCGCAACTCCGATGTCTTCTCCGAATTCTCCCACAAAGTTCACCTGCAATGTTGCCACGGTTTCCTGTGTTTCCTGCTGGATCGGCACAATTCCGATCTGCAGGCTGTTCAAGGTTTCCCCGTATTTCACACTCAATGTCTGGGTTGCAGCTGCTTCGTCAAAATCATCCGCAAAGGTATATCCTTCCGGCAGCATCCAGTCCACTCCGTAATTGAAGT
>DBFBJF010000357.1:0-2577 GCA_048203265.1 Candidatus Merdiplasma sp. | reverse complement strand
AAGCTGGAAAATGCGGCCAGAGAGCTGCAGCTTGAGCGGGAAGTGATCGATGTGACCCTTCCGGCTAAGAAAAACAATGTGGGCCACCGCCATCCCAACACTATTGCCCAGGAAGAGGTAGAGCGCATTTTCATCGGCATGGGTTACGAGGTGATCGAGGGACCGGAGATCGAGTATGACGAGTACAATTTTGAAAAGCTGAATATTCCTGCCAACCATCCGGCCAAGGACGAGCAGGATACCTTCTATATTACCAAGGACATTCTGCTTCGCACCCAGACCTCTCCGGTGCAGGCTAGAGTGATGGAGCAGGGCAAACTGCCCATCCGCATGATTTCACCGGGACGGGTCTTCCGCTCTGATGAGGTGGACGCCACGCACTCTCCCTCCTTCCATCAGATTGAGGGCCTGGTGATCGACAAGAATATCACCTTTGCGGATCTGAAGGGAACTTTGAGCGAGTTTGCCCGCCAGCTGTTCGGAGAGAATACTAAGACGAAGTTCCGCCCCCATCATTTCCCCTTCACAGAGCCCAGCGCCGAGGTGGATGTATCCTGCTTCAAATGCGGAGGAAAGGGCTGCCGTTTCTGTAAGGGCAGCGGATGGATTGAGATCTTAGGCTGCGGCATGGTGCATCCCCATGTGCTGGAGATGTGCGGAATTGACCCGGAGCAGTACACTGGATTTGCGTTTGGCGTCGGCCTGGAGCGCATTGCGCTGCTAAAATATGAGATTGATGATATGCGTCTGCTCTATGAGAACGATTACCGGTTCTTGAAGCAGTTCTGATTAGTGGAATAACGGAGGGAAAACAGATGAATACAACATTATCATGGATAAAAGCATACGTTCCGGATCTTGACGTGACCGCACAGGAGTACACCGATGCCATGACTTTAAGCGGAACTAAGGTGGAGGGATACACACGGGCTGACGCGGATCTGGACAAGATTGTGGTGGGACAGATTGAGAAAATCGAGCCCCATCCCAATGCGGATAAACTGATTATCTGCCAGGTGAATGTGGGAGACCAGGTGATTCAGATCGTGACGGGCGCGCCCAACGTAAAAGAGGGGGACAAGGTTCCCGTGGTGCTGGACGGCGGAAAGGTGGCCGGAGGCCATGATGGAAAGATGACACCCGGCGGAATCACAATTAAAAAAGGAGCGCTCCGGGGCGTGGAATCTAACGGTATGCTCTGCTCCATTGAGGAGCTGGGATCCAGCAGGGAGATGTATCCGGAGGCGCCGGAGTACGGGATCTATATTTTCCAGGAAGACGTTCTGGTGGGAGCCGATGCCATTGAGCTTCTGGGGCTGCGGGATGTGAACTTTGAGTATGAGATTACCTCCAACCGGGTGGACTGTTTCAGCGTGATCGGCATTGCCAGAGAGGCTGCGGCTACTTTCCGCAAGGAATTCCATCCTCCGGTGGTGACGCCCACGGGAAATGAGGAGAAGGCGGAGGACTATATCAAGGTGACCGTGAAGGATCCGGATCTTTGTCCCAGATACTGTGCCAGAGTGGTGAAGAATATTCACATTGCTCCCTCACCAAAGTGGATGCAGCGCCGTCTGGCGGCGGCGGGTATCCGTCCCATCAACAATATTGTGGACATTACCAACTATGTGATGGAGGAGTACGGCCAGCCCATGCATGCTTATGATTACGATCATATCGCGGGCCATGAGATCATTGTGCGCCGGGCGGCCCATGATGAGAAATTCGTGACGCTGGATGGCCAGGAGCGCCAGATGGATGAGAACGTGCTGATGATCTGCGATGGAGAAAAGTCTGTGGGTATCGCAGGCATCATGGGCGGTGAGAACTCCATGATCACGGACGATGTGAAAACCATGATGTTTGAGGCAGCCTGCTTTGACGGTACCAACATCCGCCTTTCAGCAAAGCGAGTGGGACTGCGCACCGAAGCTTCCGGGAAATTTGAGAAGGGCCTGGATCCCAACAATGCCCAGGCGGCCATTGACCGGGCCTGCCAGCTGGTGGAAGAGCTGGGCGCCGGAGAAGTGGTGGGCGGCATGGTTGATGTGTACAGCAAGGTGAAGGAGCCTGTGCGGGTGAAATTTGAGCCGGATAAGATCAATGCATTGCTTGGCACAGATATTCCCAAGGAAGAGATGCTGGAATATTTCAGCAGAATTGAGCTGGAGTATGACCCGGAGACAAATGAGGTGATTGCGCCCACCTTCCGTCATGATATTTTCCGCACCGCAGATCTGGCAGAGGAAGTGGCCAGATTTTACGGCTATGACAACATTCCCACCACACTGCCCTCCGGGGAGGCCACCATGGGGAAAAAGTCAAAGAAGATGCGGATTGAGGATCTGGCAAGGGAGATTGCCGAGTTCTGCGGATTTTCCCAGGGTATGTGCTACTCCTTTGAGAGCCCCAAGGTCTTTGATAAGCTGCTGATCCCGGCGGATTCGAAACTGCGAAATGCCATTCAGATTTCCAATCCACTGGGAGAGGATTTCAGCATTATGCGGACACTGTCCCTCAATGGCATGCTGTCCTCCCTGGCCTTTAACTATAATCACAGAAACAAAAATGTGAAGC
>DBFBJF010000356.1:0-10426 GCA_048203265.1 Candidatus Merdiplasma sp. | reverse complement strand
TCTGGAAGCCAATACTTTTCTTCCGCCAGCCGTACTCATTCTGGCTCTGAAGCCGTGAACCTTGGATCTGGATCTCTTCTTGGGCTGAAATGTCATTTTCATAACTCCGGCACCTCCTTTTCGCCACCAAATATCTATCATAATTGGCAAATTTTTCGACTTTGTCAGAAATAGCCTGCAAAACATCATTTTTCATTATACGCACAAAAGAAGCCCCAGTCAAGCCTTTCTTTTGCACAGTCTTCCACGAGTTTTCCACATTTTGTGGATAATTTGTGGATAAACTTTCCCGACCCTGTGAATCTTTTTCCACCAGATTTCAAAACCCTTGATTTCAGCTTCCTTTTTCCGTGTTTCTATTGTGTAAAACTCTGTCGAATTATACACACTCTCGACTTTTTCAACCGGATTTTTCCTATTTTCGATTCCATTTGTGGATATTCTTTTCCTCCCTGATGTGGAAAAGAGGCCTGTGTGGAAAAGTCTTGGGAACATCAAAATTTTTCATTGATAATTTACGGCATTTAGTTTAATATTACTATAGGGAAAAATGGGTTAAGGAGTCATCTCATTATGGACATGATCAGAGAAAAATGGGAAGAAATACTCTACACAGTGAAAGTGGAACATGAACTTTCTGACATTTCTTTTAAAACCTGGCTGAAACCTCTGCAGATTCACAGTGTCAGCGACAATGTGGTAACCATACTGGTGCCCTCAGCACAGATGGGATACATAGAATATATTAATAAAAAGTATATGTTTCCTATTAAAGTGGCCATCGCTGAGATTATGGGGAAAGAATACGAAATTGAATTTATTCTCCAGGATCAGATCCAGGAAAGAGAAAATAAAGCAGCTGTTTCTTCTAATTTAAAGCACTCACAGTTTAACACCGCAATCGAACGTGCCAATTTAAATCCAAAATACACCTTCGATACCTTTGTGGTGGGCAATAACAATAAATTCGCGCATGCCGCGGCTCTGGCTGTGGCGGAGTCACCGGGCAAAATGTACAACCCCCTGTTCATTTACGGGGAAGCCGGACTGGGGAAAACCCACCTGATGCACTCCATCGCGCATTTTATTCTCTCCCAGGATCCGGGAAAGAAAGTGATTTATGTAACCAGTGAATCTTTTACCAACGAATTGATTGAAGCGATCCGAAATGGCAATAATACAGCTATCACTTCCTTCCGGGAAAAATACAGGAATGTGGATGTGCTGCTCATTGATGATATACAGTTTATTATAGGAAAGGAATCCACCCAGGAAGAGTTCTTCCACACGTTTAACGAGCTTCACGGAAATAAAAAGCAGATCATTATTTCCAGTGATAAACCGCCAAAAGAGATTGAAACTTTGGAAGCCAGACTGCGCTCCCGCTTTGAGTGGGGCATTCTGGCTGATATTTCCGCCCCTGATTATGAGACGAGAATGGCGATCCTTCACAAAAAAGAGGAGATGGACGGATATAACATCGACAATGCGGTCATCCAGTATATTGCCACCAACATTAAGTCCAACATCAGAGAGCTGGAGGGCGCCCTAAATAAACTGGTGGCTCTGAGTAATCTGGAAAACAAGGAAATTACAGTGGATCTGGCGGAAAATGCCCTGAAGGATATCATCTCTCCAGATCAGAAACGGGAAGTGACTCCCCAGCTGATCATTGACACGGTGGCAGAACATTTTCACATCTCTCCTTCTGATATTGCCAGCAATAAGAGAAACAGCGAGATCGTGGTTCCGCGCCAGATCGTCATGTACTTATGCCGGAATATGCTGGACATCCCCCTCAAACAGGTGGGAAGTTTTGTGGGAAAACGGGATCACTCTACCGTGATTCACGGTATTAACAAAATTGAAGAAGAGCTGAAAACTTCGGAAACCATGCGCAATACTCTGGATATTATCAAAAAAAAGCTGAATCCAAATTAAAGTTATCCACATTTTTTTCCACTTTTCCACCAACAAGAGCAGGGAAAGAGTGTGAATCTGTGTGTACAACGAATGTTTTCTCTTCCGTTCCTCTCAGATCGATTCGGAAGCCCATGTGCATAAAACCCAACTTATCCATGGGAAACGGAAGGGTTTCAACAGGATTTTTCCCCCGGATTTTTCCCTCAGCCAAGGGACTTTCCGGGCTTTTGCACAAATCCACAGCTGTTAAGACTACGACTAAGGGTTTTTTATTATATTTGATTGAATCTCAGCTGCCGCCGGGATTCAAAACGGAAAGGAAGATTTAGACATGAAAATCGTTTGCTCAAAATCCGAATTGTTAAAGAGCGTAAACATTGTCATGAAGGCGGTTCCATCAAAAACAACCATGCCGATTCTGGAATGTATTCTGATTGACGCATCCGCGGGACAGATTAAATTTACAGCCAATGATATGGAACTGGGAATCGAGACCATCGTGGAGGGACGAATCGAATCCCGGGGAATCGTTGCCCTGGACGCCAAGCTGTTTTCTGAGATTATAAGAAAACTGCCGGACAGCGAGGTCGTAATTGAATCGGATGAGAAGATGAATACCTCCATTGTCTGTGAAAAGGCGAAATTTCATATCATGGGCAGAGAAGGAGATGATTTCTCCAAGCTTCCGATGATTGAAAAAAACGACCCGGTAAGTATCTCGCAGTTTACCTTGAAAGAGGTGATTCGTCAGACGATTTTCTCCATTGCGGTCAATGATACGAATAAAATGATGACCGGGGAGCTCTTTGAAATCAACGGCAACGAACTGAAGGTGGTCTCTCTGGATGGTCACAGAATCGCTATAAGGAAAATTGAACTGAAGGAGAGCTACGATTCCAAAAAAGTGGTAGTTCCCGGAAAAACTCTGACAGAGATTTCCAAGATCCTGTCAGGGGAAACCGAGGATATGGTGAATATCTATTTCACTCAGAATCATATGATGTTTGAGTTTGACCAGACTATCGTGGTCTCCAGATTGATTGAGGGAAATTATTTCCGAATCGACCAGATGCTCTCCAGCGATTATGAGACGAAGGTGACAATTAATAAGAGGGAGATGCTGGATTGTATTGATCGTGCCACCCTGCTGGTGAAGGAGGGAGATAAGAAACCGATTATTCTGAACATTGATGATGAGGTGATGGAACTGAAGATCAATTCTCAGATCGGTTCTATGGATGAGATCATTGATATTCAGAAAGAGGGAAAAGATATTCTCATCGGATTCAATCCCAAGTTCCTGATCGATGCCCTGAGGGTCATCGATGATGAGATGGTGGATATTTATTATGTGAATCCAAAGGCGCCCTGCTTTATCAGGGATGAGAAACAGACGTACATCTACCTGATTCTTCCTGTGAATTTTGTAGCATAGTTCAATATGCGGGGAAGCGGGAAAACCAGGAAAGTGAAGGGATGAATGGATGGAAACCATTGTATTGAGAGATGAATTTATTAAGCTGGGACAGGCGCTGAAGGCGGCCGGGCTCTGTGAGACCGGGGCTGAGGCAAAGATGGTCATTCAGGATGGAATGGTGACGGTGAACGGCCAGGTGGAAACCCAGCGTGGGAAAAAGCTTTACGGCGGGGATGAGATTACATTTCAGGGCGAGACGGTGAAAATTGTGGATAAGCCATGAGAATAGAGACGATAAAGCTGGAAAATTACCGCAATTATGAGAGGCTGGAGCTGACGCTGGATGCGGGAACCAACTTGTTTTACGGGGATAATGCTCAGGGAAAAACCAACATTCTGGAATCGGTGTATCTGTGCGGAACCACAAAATCTCACCGGGGAAGCAAAGACCGAGAGATTATCCGATTTGGTCAGGAGGAAGCCCACATCCGCATGGGAATCGTCAGAAAAGATCTTCCCTTCCGGCTGGATATGCATCTGAAAAAAAATAAGGCCAAGGGGATCGCCATCAACGGTGTCCCCATTCACAAGGCGAGCGAGCTGATTGGCCTTGGTAATTTTGTATTTTTTTCACCTGAGGATCTGAATATTATTAAGAACGGTCCGTCTGAGCGGAGAAGATTCCTGGACATGGAACTTTGCCAGTTAAATAAAGTCTATGTCCACAATCTGACCGGCTATAATCGAGTCCTGATGCAGAGAAATAAGCTGCTGAAGGATATCTATTTTCACCCGGAATATGAAGAGACTCTGGATATCTGGGATGAACAGATGGCAGCCTACGGCAGCCAGATCATCCGAGCCAGAACTGAGTTTGTAAGAGAATTGAATCAAATAATTGCTCCCATACACAGAAAGCTTTCCGGAGGCAGGGAAGAATTGTCTGTCACCTATGAGCAGAATGTGAGGGAGGAAGAGTTTCGGCATCAGATTTTGCGAAACAGGGAGAAGGACATGAAATTGAAAATGTCCCACACCGGGCCCCACAGGGATGACCTGCTTTTTCAAATCGGTGATGTTGATATTCGCAGATACGGTTCCCAGGGGCAGCAGAGAACGACGGCTCTCTCCCTGAAGCTGGCAGAGATTGAGCTGGTGAAGAGGGTCAGCGGGGATGCGCCCGTGCTTCTTTTGGACGATGTGCTCTCTGAGCTGGACAGCAGCCGGCAGAGATATCTTCTGGAGAGCATTGGTGAGATTCAGACGTTGATTACCTGTACCGGAATCGAGGATTTTGTGGAAAATAAGTTTTCCATTCATCGTCTGTTTCTGGTGGCGGATGGAAAAGTGATAAGACAGGAGGAGTCAAAATGAGTACAGAATACGGTGCGGATCAGATCCAGATACTGGAAGGGCTGGAGGCAGTCCGCAAAAGACCCGGAATGTATATTGGAAGTACATCCTCCAGAGGGCTCCATCATCTGGTATATGAGATTGTGGACAATTCCATTGATGAGGCCCTGGCAGGATACTGCAGTAAAATTGACGTGACCATACATGAGGACAATTCCATTACGGTGGTGGACAACGGCCGGGGAATTCCTGTGGGAATCAATGCCAAGGCTGGGATTCCTGCCGTAGAGGTGGTGTTTACAATTCTTCACGCCGGCGGAAAATTCGGCGGCGGGGGATACAAGGTGTCCGGAGGTCTTCACGGCGTGGGAGCTTCTGTGGTAAACGCCCTGTCGGAATGGCTGGAAGTGGAAATCTATATGCAGGGGAAAATTTATAAGCAGAGATATGAGAGGGGCCATGTGATGTATAAGCTGGAGATTGCAGGAAACTGCGATCCCACCTTAACAGGCACAAAGGTGACCTTCCTGCCGGACAAGGAGATCTTCGAGGAGACGGTGTTTGACTTTGACATCCTGAAACAGCGGCTGCGGGAGATGGCATTTCTCACAAAGAATGTGAGAATTACCCTGACGGACGAGCGCCCGGAAGAGAAGGTGGAGCGGGTGTTCCACTATGAGGGTGGCATCAAGGAGTTTGTCACTTATCTGAACAAGGGAAAGACTCCCCTCTACCCTGATATTATTTACTGTGAGGGTGAAAAGGACGGTGTGATGGTGGAAGTAGCCATGCAGCACAACGATTCCTACACGGAGAGCTCCTACAGCTTTGTGAATAATATTACCACCCCGGAGGGCGGAACCCATCTGACCGGATTTAAGAACGCCCTGACTAAAACCTTCAACGACTATGCCCGTGCCAACAAGCTCCTGAAGGACAGTGATCAGAATCTGGTGGGAGACGACATCAGAGAGGGACTGACGGCCATCATCAGTATCAAGATTCAGGAACCCCAGTTTGAGGGACAGACCAAACAGAAGCTGGGAAACAGTGAGGCCAGGGGGGCAGTGGAGAGCGTGGTGACCGACCAGCTGGAGATTTATCTGGAGCAGCATCCCCAGGTGGCGAAAATTATTCTGGAGAAGTCCATCATGGCCCAGCGGGCCAGGGAGGCGGCCAGAAAGGCCAGAGAGCTGACCAGAAGAAAGTCCGCTCTGGACGGACTGGCTTTGCCCGGAAAGCTGGCGGACTGTACCGATAAGGATCCCTCCAAGTGTGAGATCTACATCGTGGAGGGAGATTCCGCAGGCGGTTCTGCGAAAACGGCCAGAAGCCGGGCCACTCAGGCGATTTTGCCCTTAAGAGGAAAGATCCTGAATGTGGAGAAGGCGAGGCTGGACCGGATTTACGGAAACGCGGAGATCAAGGCTATGATCACCGCTTTCGGAACAGGAATCCACGAGGATTTTGATATTACCAAGCTGCGGTATCACAAGATCATCATCATGACCGATGCCGATGTGGACGGTGCCCACATTGCCACCCTGCTGCTCACCTTCCTGTATCGGTTTATGCCGGAGCTGATCAAGCAGGGATATGTGTATCTGGCTACCCCGCCCTTGTATAAGCTGGAGCGGAACAAGAAGGTGTGGTACGCCTACAGCGATGAACAGCTGGCGGACATTTTAAACGAGGTGGGGCGGGATCAGAACAACAAGATTCAGCGCTACAAAGGATTGGGCGAGATGGACGCGGAGCAGCTGTGGGAGACTACCATGGATCCGGAGAAGCGAATCTTAAAGAGGGTGACCATGGACGAGGCTCAGTCCTCTGAGATTGATGTCACCTTTACCACGTTGATGGGCGACCAGGTGGAACCCCGCCGGGAGTTCATCGAGGAAAACGCCGGACGCGTCAAAAACTTGGATATATAGTTCAGAGCGCCAAAGAAATGAAGAGACAGACCGTGCACATTTATGTGCTAAGGGATGGATATTCATTTCTCGGAGGGTGGGCGGAACGCCCACCCAGCCGCAGAGAGGAGCTGCGAAAGCAGCGAAGAGCCTTCGAAGAAGGCGATCTGCGGCATGGCGCTCTGAAAAGAGCG
This sequence comes from Candidatus Merdiplasma sp., assembly GCA_048203265.1. Taxonomy (GTDB): domain Bacteria; phylum Bacillota; class Clostridia; order Lachnospirales; family Lachnospiraceae; genus Merdiplasma. Next base: position 3,626 of record DBFBJF010000356.1, on the reverse strand, counting down.
AAAGCAGCGAAGAGCTTTCGAAGAAGGCGATCTGCGGCATGGCGCTCTGAAAAGAGTACTACAATAATGACCTTGATATAGATAGGGGGATAAATCAGTGGAAGATAATATTTTTGATCAGATTCATGACGTGGATCTGAAGAAAACCATGGAGGAATCCTACATTGACTATGCCATGAGCGTAATTGCGTCCAGGGCTCTGCCGGATGTGAGGGACGGATTAAAGCCGGTACAGCGAAGAGTGCTGTATTCCATGATTGAATTGAATAACGGTCCTGATAAACCCCACAGAAAGTGTGCCCGTATCGTCGGTGATACCATGGGTAAATATCATCCTCACGGAGACAGCTCCATCTATGGAGCTCTGGTAAATATGGCCCAGGATTGGTCCACCAGGTATCCGCTGGTGGACGGACACGGAAATTTTGGTTCCGTGGACGGCGACGGCGCTGCGGCCATGCGTTATACGGAGGCCAGACTTAGCAAAATTTCCATGGAGATGTTGGCGGACATCAACAAGGATACGGTTGACTTTGTTCCCAACTTTGATGAGACGGAGAAGGAGCCCACAGTGCTGCCTGCCCGTTTTCCCAATCTGCTGGTGAACGGAACCACGGGTATCGCCGTAGGTATGGCAACTAACATCCCGCCCCACAACCTGAAAGAAGTGATCGGGGCGGTGGTGAAGATTATCGATAACCGGGTGGAGGAACAGAGGAGTACCACCATCGAGGAAGTGATGGAGATCATCAAAGGGCCGGATTTTCCCACCGGGGCCATGATTTTAGGTACCAGGGGAATCGAGGAGGCCTATCGCACCGGCCGGGGAAAAATCCGGGTGCGGGCTGTGACAGATATTGAAACGCTCCCCAACGGAAAGAGCAGGATCGTGGTGACGGAGCTCCCCTATCTGGTGAACAAGGCCAGACTGATTGAGAAGATGGCAGAGTTGGTGAGGGATAAGAAGATCGATGGCATCACCGGTATCACTGATGAGTCCAGCCGGGAAGGGATGCGCATCAGTATTGATCTTCGCCGGGATGCCAACGCCAACGTGATTTTAAACCAGCTCTTTAAGCATACCCAGCTGCAGGATACCTACGGCGTGATTATGCTGGCGCTGGTAAACAATAAGCCGAAAATTTTAAATCTTCTTCAGATGCTGGAGTATTACTTAAAGCATCAGGAGGATGTGGTTACCAGAAGAACCCGGTATGATCTGAATAAGGCTCAGGAGCGGGCTCATATTCTGGAAGGTCTGCTGATCGCACTGGACAACATCGATGAGGTAATTCAGATCATCCGCGGTTCCAGAAATACCCAGGCAGCCAAGGAGGGATTGATGGAGCGGTTTGCGCTCTCCGATGCCCAGGCTCAGGCCATTGTGGATATGCGTCTGAGAACGCTGACCGGTTTGGAGCGGGAGAAGCTGGAGACAGAGTATGCCCAGCTGATGAAGACCATTGAGGAGCTGAAGGCGATTTTGGCTGATGAGAATCTGCTGCTGGGAGTGATCAAAAAAGAGATTCTGGTCATCAGAGACAAGTATGGAGATGAACGAAAAACCAGCATTGGTTTTGATGTGTTTGATATTTCCATGGAGGATTTGATTCCCATGGAGAACGTGGTGATTACCATGACAAAGATGGGATATATCAAGCGGATGACAGAGGACAATTTCAAGAGTCAGAACCGGGGCGGCAAAGGGATCAAAGGAATGCAGACCCTGGATGATGATTACATTGAAGAGCTCCTGATGACCACCACGCATCATTATCTCATGTTCTTTACCAACAAGGGAAGGGTGTACCGACTGAAAGCCTATGAGATTCCTGAGGCGGGAAGAACGGCCAGAGGGGTAGCCATTGTCAATCTGCTCCAGCTGATGCCGGAGGAACAGATTACGGCGGTGATTCCGCTCCGGGCTTTTGAGGAGGGCCATTATCTGTTTATGGCTACCAGAAACGGTATCGTGAAGAAGACGCCGGTGATGGAATACGCCAATGTGAGAAAGAGTGGTCTGGCAGCCATCAGCCTGCGTGAGGACGATGAGCTGATCGAGGTGAAGGCCACAGACAATACCAAGGATATTCTGCTGGTGACAAAATACGGACAGTGTATCCGGTTTCATGAGACGGATGTGAGAAAAACCGGACGGGTATCCATGGGAGTTATCGGGATTAATCTCACCCACGGGGATCAAGTAGTAGCGATGCAGATTGACACCCAGGGAGAGTACCTGCTGGTGGTTTCCGAGAAAGGTATGGGAAAGATGACCGCCATCAGCGAGTTCAGTCCGCAGAACCGGGGCGGTAAGGGTGTAAAGTGCTACAAGATTATGGAGAAGACGGGAAACGTAGTGGGAGCTAAGGCCCTGAATACGGAAAATGAGATCATGATGATTAACAATCAGGGGATCATCATTCGCATGCCCTGTTCGGAAATTTCCATACAGGGACGTGTCACCTCCGGAGTGAAGCTGATGAACCTGACAGAGCAGGAACGGGTAGCAAGTATTGCCCGGGTGAGGGAGAGCAGTCAGGAAAATGATAAGGCAGAAGAGACAGAAGAAGAGGAGGCAAAAGAATGAGATATAGACAGAAACTTACCGTCATGATGGTTTCGATCGCCATGTCTCTCTTTCTGGGAGCAACGGTATGTTCAGCGTCTGGGGTGGTGCAGCCATCGGAGAGCAATGGCTATACGGTGGGGATTGATCCGGGACATCAGGGATCCTGGGTGGATATGAGTGAACTGGAGCCGGACGGACCGGGATCGGAAAACTATAAGGCAAAATCCAGCACAGGAACCCAGGGAAGCTATACGGGAGTGCCGGAATATGAGCTGAATTTGGAGATTTCTCTGGCCCTGCGGGAGGAACTGGTAAGACGGGGATACGCGGTGGTGATGACCAGGGAGGACAATGACACTGCCATCAGCAATTCAGAGAGAGCATTGAAGGTAGCCCAGGAGGGAGCTGATGTTTACGTGAGGATTCACGCCAACGGGAGCGAGGATTCTTCCGTGAACGGCGCCCTTGCTATGTGTCCGTCTCCCAGCAATCCCTATATACCTGATTTGTACGAGGACAGCTACCGGTTGTCAGAGTGTGTTCTGGATTCTTACTGCCAGGATGCCGGGTTTGCCAATTTAGGTGTTCAGTACTATGACAATATGTCGGGAATTAACTGGAGCCAGGTGCCCGTGACGATCCTAGAGATGGGTTTTATGACCAATGAGAGCGACGACAACGCCATGCAGAATGAGGAAGTGCAGCATCAGATGGTACAGGGAATTGCTGACGGCATCGATCAATACTTTGGCTTCTAAGTTCAGAGCGCCAAAGAAGCGGAAAAGAAGGACTTGCGCACTTGTGCGCAAAGGACTGATTTGACGGTTCTCAGAGGGTGGGCGGAACGCCCACCCAGCCGCAGATAGGAGCTGCGAAAGCAGCGAAGAGCCTTCGAAGAAGGCGATCTGCGGCGTGGCGCTCTGAAAAGAGCGGAAGCAGAAGAGCCTTCGAAGAAGGCGATCTGCGGCGTGGCGCTCTGAAAAGAGCGGAAGCAGAAGAGCCTTCGAAGAAGGCGATCTGCGGCGTGGCGCTCTGAAAAGAGAGAAAGCAGGAG
>DBFBJF010000355.1:0-5132 GCA_048203265.1 Candidatus Merdiplasma sp. | reverse complement strand
ACAACGGAAACGGGATGTCGGAGGAGAAACTTCAGGAGGTGTGCCGGGAGATGAGGGAGAGCGATTTGGCGGAACAGAAAATCGGACTGTGCAACGTTTATCTGAGGCTGCAGCTGTTTTTTAACCGGCAGGCCAGGATGGAGATCTATAGCAGACAGGGGCGGGGAACCAGAGTGTGGATTTCACTGCCCTGCCCGCTTGCTGAACTCAGAAAGGGGGAAGAACCATGTGCAGAATAATCATTGCGGACGATGAGGTGATTGAGCGGCGGGTTCTGGAGATGATGATCGGAAATGATTTTCCTGAGCTGGAGCTGGTGCCCAGCGTGGACAACGGACTGGCTCTGATTGCCGGGGTGGAAAAGTATGATCCCGACATTGCGGTGGTGGATATTAATATGCCGGGGATGAACGGGCTGGATGCTCTGGAGATGATACGGGCCAGGAATCGCAGGCTTAAGATTATTATCAGCACGGCCTACAGCGAGTTTGAGTACGCCAAGAAGGCCATCTCCCTGGAGGTATCGGACTATCTGCTCAAGCCCATCAACCGGGACAGCTTCCAGAATATCCTGCGCAGAGTGATTCATCAATGCCAGCAGGAGAAGGAAACGGCCAGCCAGAAGGCGGATGCCAAGGTACATATGGATGAGATGCATGCAGTGGTGGAGAATGAGTTCCTTTCCTCCCTGATGCTGGGGGAGCCGGACGAGCGCAGTTTCCGGCTGCTGCTTCGCTCCCAGGAGGAGTACTGCGGCTGTACCCTGGTGTCCGGAAGGTTTGCGGAGCCGGAGCTGGTTGGAAGCCGAGATCTGGGCAAAAAGATTCTGGATCAGATGGTTCTTACCATGAACAGCTTCTGCCACTGCATCGGCAAGATGCACCGGGGAGAAATCTGTCTTTTGATTTTTTCCGAGAAGAATATGGGCGAGGCCGAGGAGCGGAAAAAGCTGGAGAATATTTTTGACACAGTTCAGGCCATTGCGCGGAAGGAGGAATGGCCGGGCCTTTGTTTTGGCGTCAGCGGCCGCCGGTATCTGCCGGGGGAGATGGTCATGGGGCTTCAGGAGGCCAGAATTGCGTCCAGGAGCATAGGGAAGGCCGGCGTAAATTTTTATACCGTAAAAGAAAGGGAAAAGAAATCCCACCTGGAGACCAGGCTGTTGAAACACTGCATTCAGTGGATGAAGGAAGGCGCGGTGGACAGCTGCGCCCAGGCTGTGGCGGATGAGGTGGACCGTCTGGCCGCGGAGGGAGCGGGCCCGGAGAACATCCGGCTTTGTATGCTGGAACTTTTGTTCTGCCTGAATGAAACGCTGACGGAAGGCCAGGACTACCTGCTGAAATATTCAAAGACCGGGCAGGTGGATTGGAACGGTCTTGCGGACTGCCAAAGCGGGGAGGAGATCAAAGCCTGGACGGGAAACTGCATCCGGGGGATGACCGCCCGCAGGCTGAACGTGGGGAAAAAAAGCCGGGAATACGTGGAGCGGAGTCTGATTTACATGGAACAGCATTTTGAGGAGGATATTTCCCTGGACCAGGCGGCGGAGGCCTCCGGCGTCAGCACCTTCTATCTGAGCCGGCTGTTTAAACAGGAGCTGGATCAGACTTTTATTAAGATTTTAACGGACATCCGCATGTCCCATGCGATGAAAATGGTTTGGGCAAATAAATATACCGTAAAGGAGATTGCGGAAAAGTCAGGCTATGCCAATATCACGTATTTTTATAAGATCTTTAAGAAATATACGGGTATGAATATCGGAGAAATACGGGAATATCTGAGCTAGAGTGAAGGAAGGATTGGTTTCATCGGTTAGAACAAAAATTTGCAGCATAGCAAAAATGGACAGTATTTTTGGCAAAAAACTGCCAGCCTGGGCAAAAATGGAAAATAGGAATGAAAAATCCTCCATGATATACTGTTGACATGGAACAAAAAACGAACCACAAGGTCAACGGAAAAGGAGGAAGAGTATGAACAAGAACAGAAAAATGCTGCGCAGAGTGATGTCAGTGGCTCTGGCAGCCGGCATGGCCCTCTCTGGAAGCGGTATGTCAGCCCTGGCGGCTTCCACCTCCGATGAGATGTCGGAGCGGGAGATTAGAAATGCGGAGCTGTCTAAAAACGCGGCTACCCAGGGTATGGTTCTGTTGGAGAATGAGGACAGTGCGCTGCCCATCGCCTCGGAGGGTAATATCGCTCTGTTTGGCGGTGGCGCGGTGAATACGGTAAAGGGTGGAACCGGATCCGGTGACGTGAACCAGAGATATACCGTCTCAGTGTGGGAAGGCATGAAGAATGCCGGATACAATGTGACTACCTCAGAGTGGCTGCAGGCCTATCAGGAAGCCTACGAAAAAGGCGAGGCCGAGTTTGAGGGCGGTATGTGGGATACCTTCAGCATGGATGAGCCGGAGATTACCGATGATGACATCGCGGCGGCTCAGGCGGACGGTACAGATACCGCGATCTACGTGATTTCCAGAAATTCCGGCGAGGGATCGGACCGTACAGCCACGGAGGGCGACTACTATCTGACGGAGACAGAGAGAAGCAACCTGGAGAAGGTGGCGTCTTCCTTTGATAAGACCATTGTGGTTTTGAATGTGGGCGGCGTGATTGATACAAAATTCTACGATGAGATTGAGGGGCTGGACGCCATGCTCCTGATGTCCCAGGCAGGCATGGAGGGCGGAAACGCTGTGGTGGAAGTGCTCAACGGCACAGTGACACCTTCCGGAAAACTGACGGACACCTGGCCGGTAAATTATGAGGATTACGCCTCTGCGGAGACCTTCGGAGCCAACGACGGCAATGTGGACCAGGAAGACTATACCGATGGAATCTATGTGGGCTACCGGTATTTTGATACCTTTGGTCTGGATGTGGCTTACGAGTTTGGATACGGACTGTCCTACACCACCTTTGATACTGTGGTGGATTCCGTGACAGCGGACGCCGACACCGTGACCGTGACAGCCACGGTGACCAACACCGGCGATACTTACTCCGGTAAGGAAGTGGTGGAAGTTTATTTCTCCGCTCCCGATGGGGAACTGGAGAAGCCCTACCAGGAGCTGTGCGCTTACGCCAAGACAGATGAGCTGGCGCCGGGAGAGAGCCAAACTCTGACCATCAGCTACAGTACCACGGAGATGTCCTCCTATGATACGGATCAGGCAGCTTACATTATGGAAGCTGGCGATTATGTGGTCCGGGTAGGAAACAGTTCCCGAAATACCACTGCAGCGGCTGTGATTTCTCTGGATGAGACGGCGGTTACCGAGCAGCTGAGCAATCAGAAGGAGCCGGATAAGGAAATAGAGGAGCTGTCCAACGAGGGAGCTACCGCCTACACCTACGATGGAGAAGAGGATGAGATCGCGGCTGCCGCTGTGATAGAGCTGGCTTCCGCGGATATTGAGACGGTGAACAATGCGTCCGAGTACGATGATGAGACAGTGACCGCTTATGTGTCCGATACCACGGAGACTGAGTATCTGGCGGAAAACCTGGGCTATGAGCTCTCCAGCCCCTACTCCGGACCTTACACGGAGGAAGTGGTAACCTTTGAGGGCGATTACACGGACTATACACTGAAGGATGTATACGATGGAACCATCACCATGGAAGAGTATGTGTCCAGCCTGACAGTATCCCAGATGGCGGATATAGTCATCGGCGGCAACAAACTTCCCACGGCTTCCGGACAGTCCGCAGGAGCGGCTTCTGAGAATACCAGCGACATCAGCGATGGAACCATGATCGGTGCACAGGCCAACGCAGTGCAGGGCGCAGCCGGTGAGACGGCAGGTATTTACATTGAATCAGAGAATATTCCCAACATCGTTCTGGCTGACGGACCGGCCGGTCTGCGTATTACCCAGGAATATGAAGGGGAGGACGGAGAGACCTACTATCAGTTCTGTACCGCATGGCCCATCGGAACTCTGCTGGCCCAGACCTGGGATGTTGACGTGGTAGAGGCAGTGGGTGAGGCCTTCGGCGAAGAGTTGAAAGAGTACGGCGTGACAATCCTGCTGGCGCCTGGCATGAATATTCACAGAAATGCTCTGTGCGGCCGTAATTTTGAGTATTATTCCGAGGATCCCTATCTGACCGGCACCATTGGTATCGCTGAGACAACGGGTATCCAGTCCAACGAGGGCATCGGTGTCTGCATTAAGCACTATGCGGCCAACAATCAGGAAGAGAACAGAAGCGCGGTGAACAACACGATCTCTGAGCGGGCTCTCCGCGAAATCTACCTGAAAGGCTTTGAGATGGTCGTGAAGGGCGCACAGCCTATGAGCGTTATGACTTCCTACAATCTGAACAACAGTGTTCCGGCAGGTGATGACTATGATCTGTGTACCGATCTTCTCCGCGGTGAGTGGGGATTTGAGGGCTTGGTTATGACCGACTGGGGCGGCGGACAGTCCACGCCTTCTCTGTCCATGCACGCAGGCAATGACCTGATTATGCCGGGCAGCTCCGTGGAAGATATCACCATCCGTGCTTTCAGCGATGAGGAGCCGGTATTCGGTGATGACGATGTATATCCCGTAGTGACTGTGGAAGAGAGCTGGGGGGGCATGAGAGCCACCACCTCCTGGGGTGAGTTTAACCTGGACGCCTCCGGTGACACCACCATTGAGAAGACCGTGGATACCTCTGTATACGAGGCGGCGGTCCGGGACGGCGTAGATGAGGACGGCAATACCGTATCTGTCAGCGTGTCGGACCTGATCGCGGACCTTGGCGATGCTGTGACCGTAACGGATAACGGCGATGGCACCACCACCATCGTTTACACCGGTTACTACACTGACAACAATATCTGCCTGGGCGACCTGCAGAAGAGTGTGATGAATATCCTGAATATCGTGATGCAGTCCAACCAGTTCGCAGATCTGTTTGATGATGTGGAAGCCCAGGGTTATACCAAGGCCAGAGAGGCAGAGCTTGTCTCCTACATCATGACGGAAAAGTCTGAGATTGCCGCGGCTTCTGCAGAGTAAACGGGATGAGAACTTTGAGACGGTGATACAGTTAATTTGACAAAGGAGTGTGTGCAGGGGGCTGCCGCCATTTGCGGCAGCCCCCATAATGTTGCCATTCAAAGC
>DBFBJF010000354.1:0-5476 GCA_048203265.1 Candidatus Merdiplasma sp. | reverse complement strand
GCTTTGAATTTTTTTAATTAAAAAGCTTTTATCTACTGTCAGTCTTCTTCTCCTTTTTCCAGATCCTCCAGAGTGATGGATGTTCCATCTCTCCAAATGCGCTCCAAATCATAAAAGAGCCTGTTTTCCGTATCAAAAATATGAACGATAATATCGCCGTAATCCATCAAAATCCAGTTGGCCGTCTGATACCCCTCCATCTGGCGCATCTGGCAGCCTGCCTTGTGCAGCAGCTCCTCCACATTGTCCGCCATAGCCTGGGTCTGATTCCGGTTGGTTCCGGAGGCGATCAGAAAATAGTCGGCCAGAACACTGACCTGTTCAATGTTGATGACGCGAATGTCCTCCGCTTTCTTCTCTTCCAGCGCTCGGTAAGCGATTTTTGCCATTTCCCTTGCTTTTTTATCTGCCATTCGATTCTTCCTTTCCCGATTCCATGGTACGTTCGAAATGATCCGTACCAAAAATTTCCCCATTTTTCCGGCAGAGAGCCTCATAGTAGAGACAAGCCTCCCTGGTCATCTCATCCACCTTGCCAGATCCTCTGGAGAGATACTGCAGCGTATCGTGGAGTGTCATATAGACGGCACGGTGAATATCCACAAAGGCCGCGGCCCGGATCTGAGCCAGATTAGATGCTTTCCACCGCATGGGTTCGATGTAGTCCGCCAGGAATACAATCTCCTCCAGAAGCGTCATCTCCGGCTTCCCGGTGGTATGCCAGACGATGGCCTGCAGGATTTCCTCATCCTCCACACCGTACTTCGTTCTGGCCAGATAAGCTCCCAGCTTGGAGTGAAGCAAAAAGGGCGCCTCATTTTCCACGTGGGAAACCGGGATACCGTACTTTTCACACATCCTCAGTTTCTTATCGTTGGGAATGCACTTGGCGCAGTCATGGAGCAGTCCGGCCACCTGGGCCTTCATCAGATCAGCCCCGTAGCGCATGGCCAGCGCAGCGCTGGTGTACATCACCCCCAGTGTATGGCGGTATCTGTCATCATCCAGCTCTTTCTTCAGCTTTTTCTGCATCTTGGCGATATTGTACTGCTGCTTCATAACTTTTTACGACTCCTGCTTATTTTTTCAATTCTTCCATCCCGGAAGCGCTCCGGTATATCCCCCGCTCCTGCATATATGAAATGACGGATTCGGGCACATAATACCGGCAGCTTTTTCCCTCAGCCACCCAGGAGCGGATGGTTCTGGAGGAAATATCAATATTCAGACTCTCCAGTTTCCGGATGTCCGCATGAAATTTTTCGCTCAGCCTGGCAATCTGCTCATCCAGCAGAGGCTGAGGCATATGATCTCTCACCGCAGCCACAAGGATGCAGAGTCGGCAGATGGCTTCCGGCTCCCTCCAGCTTTCAAAACTCAGAAGGGAATCCGCTCCCATGATAAAATAGTAATCCGTATCCGGGTTTGCCGCCACCAGCCGTGCCAGGGTCTCCCTGGTGTAATTGTAGCCCTGCTCATGCATCTCCTCCAGAGAAAGTTCAAAGTGATGGTTGGAGGCAATGGCCCTTCGCACCATTTCCACCCGCTCCTCGTTGGTTGCCCCATCCCGCTTCGCCTTGTGAGGCGGATTTCCCGACGGCATAAACAGCACCTTTTCCAGGTCGAACTGCTCGTAAGCATTTTCCCCCAAAATCAGATGGCCAATGTGAATGGGATCAAAGGTTCCTCCCATAATGCCCACTCTTCTGCGGTTTTCCCTTTTTTCCTCTGCAATCATTCCAGGCTACCTCGGCAAAAGAATCTTCTTTTTGTCATCCTTCCCCTCTTTATACAGCACGATCTTCTTTCCGATTACCTGAACCACCTGGGATCTGGTCCGTTCAGAGACCATCTGGGCCAGTTCTCTGGGATCATCCATGCAATTCTGTAACACGCTGATCTTAATAAGCTCTCTGGCATCCAGCGCTTCCGCGATGGCCGCTGTATTTTCCGGGGTCAGACTGTTCTTTCCGATCTGAAAAATCGGTTCCATCGTCATTGCCAACCCTTTCAAGTAAGCCCGCTGCTTGCTTGTCATATGTCACCCTCCATTATCACAAATTCCAAAGCTATGTCGTCCATTATAGCATAAACCCGCCGGTTTCACAACCACTGCCGGTTCCTTCCCCGGAAAGGACGCCCTCCTCCGAAAGCAGGCCGTCGGCCTGAACGGCATGTTCCCTCTGGCAGGCATCGGTTACGTGGCTGATAAACAGGTTTCGAATGCCCGGATATTCACCCAGCCCCTTCAAGACACACTCCACTTCATAACCGGCGGACCGGAACTGACTGTACCAGGACTCCTCGTCATCTCCTGCCATGTCATGCTTGGCATGGTCTCCCGCTACAATCATAAAGGGAGCCAGAATAACCTTCCTGGGGCTGTATTCTCTCAGCAGGCGCTGAAGAGACATCATGGAGGGATAGGCCTCTACGGTGCCAAGAAAAATATTGGGATAGCCGAAATCCTTGAACTGATAGTCCAGCGCCGCGTAAATGGAGTTGGCGAAATGGGTGGTGCCGTGGCCCATGAGAACCAGGGCTTCCTCCCTCTTCAAATCATGGAACTCTTCCGCCACCGCCTGGATCACGGCCTCCGTATCCGTTCCGCTGGTCAGGAGAGGATCCCCGAAGGAAATAGAAGCGAAGGACTCCCGGTATGCCAACACATCCTCTTTCATCAGATCATTTTCCACTCCGTTGATGACGTGGGTGGGCTGAACGACCACATGGGCTATGCCATCCTCCCTCATCTGCTCCATGGCTTCCCGCACGGTGGGGATTTTTTCGCCGTCCCTCCGCAGCAACTTCGCCAGAATCATCTTGCTTGTCCAGGCGCGGTAAATCCGGTATTCCGGAAACGCTGCCTGAATGTCCCTCTCGATGGCATCTATGGTCACGGCCCTGGTGTCGTTATGGCTGGTGCCAAAGCTGACCACCAGAATCGCTTTCTGTTTCTGTATACGTTCCTGCATCTACTTCTCTCCTTAAGTAATAATTACTAGATAAACACTGTTTTATTGTACGATTGCATGGCACTTTTGTCAATGAAATTATGGAATTGGGTGAGAAGTATCAATATTTATACATTAAGCAGAATTAATATTCATGCGGCGCATAATTATACAAAAACTTCTAAAACATAAAAAAGGAAGGCAGCCCACAGGCAGCATTGCCGTCTGTGGAGTACCTTCACAGTCAAAAACAGTTACTATTCACAGCTGCCCTGCTCCCGGGCGTTCCTGACCGGAACAAACTTCGCCTGGTTCATCAGCGGATGAACCAGCCGGATGGCTCCCGGCCGCGGGCAGACCATCACACAGGCCCCGCAGTAATAGCACTCGCCCGGGTACATGACCAGGGGAGGCCGCCCCTTCTGCGAAGACGGCAGCAGAATGTCGCACTGACAGACAGCGGCACACCGACCACAGCCGATACACAGCTTCTCGTCAAACTTTAGAGGCCGGGTGCTGCAGGGGACCGGCTCCACTGTATATGTAATCTGTTTCTCTTCCATCCGCCTATACCCCCTCTCCCGCGATATAATCCCGGTTATGTCTCTCGTACTCTTCCTTTAGATTACCGAAGTAGTCCAGGGGCACGTCCCGGAGCATTACCTCTCCTGCCTCCTGACGGATCACAAGATGCTTTCTCCACTCCGGCGGATCCATCTGGGGATAGTCGCTTCGCCGGAAAAACAAAGGCTCGCTGCTGCATTTCCGGGCCAGACTGGCGTGAAGCACAATCTGGGACACGGTGAGGATGTCCAGCACTTCATGGATTCGCATTAGATCGTGGGGGTTGGAGGCGGACAGCCTGGGCACCAGCTCCCGCTCGAACTGTCCCAGAAGATCCAGACCCTCCCGAAGCAGCGCCTCACAGCGAACGCCTCCGCAGTAATTCTGCATTGCCTTGGAGATGGCCATGTTCAGTTCCTTCCAGCCAATGCCCTCCTCCGGTTCCACATACAGGGGAGCCAGCAGCCTCTGCTTCTCCGCCTCCACGTCCCGGCGGGAAAATTCCGGCAGATCCCGGAGCGTCCCGGCGTAGGCAGATGCCTTTCTACCCGCGTAATATCCGGTGGCGCAGGCCGCCCCGGCGCAGTCGGAGGCGAAAATCTGGTCTCCGGCCACGAAGACTCCGGGAATATTGGTCATCATGTCCCAGTCGTGCATCACCCCTCCCGGGGCTCCGAAAAACTGGCGCTCCTGCTCCAGAAAGTTTGCCGACTGCCAGCCGGTTCCGTAGCTTTGCAGCATATGCTTCCGGGGATCAAAACCCCGGTCCGTGTAGTTCTGGTAGATGGGGATCTTGGTCTTGGCCTCCTCCCCCACCATCATGCCCCAGATCACCTTCCGCTCCATCTCGGGCATCCGGCTGAGATCCGCATAGAAGGGAAGCTGATAGCCTCGCTCCATCAGCGTGTCAAAATCCAGGGTCTCTGGTCCCCGGTACTCATACTTGGGATTGTCTATCACGCCGCCCTTCAGAAAAAATTTTTGTCCCTTGGCCGGATAGTACCGCTCAGAGACAGTCTTCAGCTCCCGGCCATCCCGATCCACGTAGGGAATCTCCACGCCCCTGGCATCTACCATAGTGGCGGCATACCAGGTATTGTGGTTATTTCCGGTGCCGTACGGCGGGAAGCTGCGCCCCGCAGCGGAAAATTCCGCCCGGACCGATTTCTCCATCATAGTAAACTCCATCCCTGCTCTCCAGCCCATGGCGTGTCCGCTTCCGATGCTCTGGAGGGGACGGAACTCGCAAAGCCCCACGGTGTCACTGTTAAACAGCCAGACTCTGGCCGGTCTGGACATACACATCACGGTGGCCTTTGCCCGGAAGAGATAGAATTTTCCCGTATGTACGTTCATGCCCATGGCCCCGGCGCCCCGCCGCTCTCCTTTCGCGTCCTCCGACACCAGCAGAGCCGTGGCCTCGGTGCGGTCCATGACTTTTACGCCCAGACGGCGCAGTTCCTTTGCCAGGGCGGGCTTAAAGGTGGAGCCCCAGACCCTGAGGGTAAACTTATTTTTGTAATCGTAGGCAAACATCAGCTTTGTCTCATCGTCCCGGAACTCCGCCCCCGCGAACGCATCCTCCGTATCCCGGATCTTTCCGCCGAAGCGCTCCATATCCAGCAGACGGTCATAGCCCTCCCGGCACTCAATGTAATGGGCAATCCCGTTGCTGAACCAGTCCTGCTCCCGCACATAAGCTTCCGCAATCTCCTCCGGTGTCACCTGGGAACAGGGGTTGGTGCAGGCGGACTCCCAGTGGTCAAAACCGGTTCCGCCGCTGCCGCTGCGCTCCGTGGCTCCCTTTTCCACCAGAATCACAGACTGACCTCTGCGGGCCGCGGCGATGGCGGCAAAACAGCCCGCCAGCCCGCCCCCCAGCACCAGGACGTCGCAGGAAAGCACTTCTTCCATTCCGGCCTCATTGGCATAAGGCCATTGATACTGTTCTTTCATTC
>DBFBJF010000353.1:0-4329 GCA_048203265.1 Candidatus Merdiplasma sp. | reverse complement strand
CTTTTGGGTCTCTCGAAAATCGGAATGTGACGGCGAAAAAAAGGCAGGGCGCCATGATTCATGTTCTCATGAACCATGGCGCCCTGCACCCTGTCAGACCGCTGTTTCACAGCAATCCTGATTTAACTGCTATTTTTCCTTGCGGGATTTCCCTCCCGCAAGGTTTGTAACTTCTTACGCCTCATCCTCCTGGCTGCCGCGTTTCCTTCTACGGATCAGAATACCTGCTGCAACGGCCGCCGCAATCATCATCACCAGATACGGCATCACATCGGTGGGATCTCCCGTCTTCACATTTGATGTGGATTTTCCGGTACTTCCGCCCTGACTTGTCGTTGTGGTAGTCGTTGTTGTAGTGGTCGTCTCGCTCTCTTCCTCCTGGAAGGAATTCGTGATGGTAATGGATCCAGTCGTGTTGGCCTCCGTCACAGTCACGCTTCCCTCACCGCTCACGGTATATCCGTAAGCCGGATCTTCGCTGACGCGATTTCCGTTTCCATCAGTCTCAAATACATAGTAGGTTACGCTTCCGCCAACCGGACCGCCCAGTCCGGATACGGTCACCGTATCATTCTGAAGCAGTTCCACTTCTACCAGAAGCTCATAGCTTCCGTCATCAAGCTGCTGGTAAACACCCGCATGGAAGGTATCATCCACCGTAGTCTCCTCACCGTTCCTGAGCACCCGCTTGGTAATATTCAGCGTTGCCTCCCAGTAATAGTCGTCTGAGAACTCCAGGTAAACGTTCTGCAGCCGTACCGTTCCCGGCGTCTCATCCGTGGTCAGATCCAGCGTCACCTGATTGGTGGTTCCCTCCTCCGCAATGCAGTAGAAGGTGGATCCGTTCATGGTCTGAGACTCATTCATCGGGATCGGATTGCCCTGAGCGTCTGTCTCCAGGATGTAGTAGGTACCGCTGGTCAGTCCGTCGAAGACTACCGGATCGGATACCGCCACACCGTCCATCCGGATGGACTTGATGTAATCCGTTCCGTAAGGCTGTGCGCCCGCTGCATCGGTAAAGATGCCCACATAATAGGTCTCATGGATAGACATATAGTCCACATAGTTCAGATCGTCATCCAGCGTGCTGACTCTCTTGGTCACCTGGATGGATCCTGTGGTTGCCAGAGGATCTGTCACGGTAAGCGCAGCATTTACCACTGCGTCTTCCGTCTGTCCCTCCACTCCGATGGTGAATTCATATCTCACCGGATTGCCCTCTGCGTCTGTCTCAATCGCATAGCCCTGAGGTGCCCGGGTCTCCACGAAGTAGTAGTCGCCTGCCGGCAGCCCCGTCACGGTAAGCTGGCCGCTGGCATCCGTCGTGTAAAGACCGGTGCCGTTTTCTTCCATGGCATAAATCTCATACTGGTCTTCCTGACCAGCCACCGCGGTGTAAAGCGCAAACTCCGCACCTGCCAGACTTCTGCCGTCCGCTCCCTGTTTTGTCAGGATCACGGAACCGTCAAACTCGTTCGCGAAGGTCACTGCCGGAAGCAGTTCTCCCTCGGCAGGATCAATCACACCGTCTCCGTTCAGAACAACAGGTGTGATCACCAGTGTTCCATCGCTGTCTTCACTATCTGCTACAGTCACACGCACAGTGTATACTGTTTCGTCATAGGTAATGCCGTTGATTCCGGTATTTACCTCAGATACCGTGTAGACAAACTCCTGTCCGATGTCATCCTGATCGTAGGTCAGCGCATCAAAGACGATGGAACCGTCCGCACCGTTGGTTACGGTTTGGAGTACCTTACCCTCTGCGTCTCTCAGTTCGAAGCGGAACTGTCCCTCCGTCAGGGTGCTGTCGGTCAGCGCCTTGGAGAAGTTGTTCAGTAACAGCTCACCATTGGCAAGATACTGGTTCTGGAAAGCAACGGTATCGCTCTCCTCCGCCACTACCTGTGCATCCAGCTTTCCGCTGCCCAGATCCGTCACTTCCACGGTTACCGTGAAGGTCGTCTCGGTGTAATCCACTGCGCCATTTGTGCCGACAGCCTCGCTGATTACATATTTATGAGTTCCGATGTCGCTTCTTCCCGCTTCCACCTTATACTCGATGGGCTGGAATTCAATGGTTCCGTCTGCTTTGCTCTCACCTGTTGTCACAGCATTCTCGCTGAGATTTCCGTCTGCATCCAGCTCCTTCACCTCAAAGGTAAATTCGCCGTCCGCCAGGGCATTTGCCCTGTTTCCGAGAAGCTCCTTGGTTCCCTCCAGAGTAATGCTGCCTTCCGCCAGATACTGGTTTTCAAACTTCACACCATAGGTTCCATCCTCGTTCTGGGGATAGGATACCACCGTGTCCAGTTGTCCTTCCAGGTAGTCAAAGGCTCCCGTCTCGGGATCTACCGGCGTCACTGCGTCAGTTACCTTCACAGTGACAATGACAGGCTCTGTCACATAGCCAATGGAGGCATCCCCTTTCTGATCCTCATAGATCAGGTAGGTGTGCACATCTGCCGGATCATTCGGATCGTTGCGGTCATCCTGATCGTAATCGATCTGGGTGAACTCAATCCGTCCGCCATCCAGCGTACGTCCGGTAGCCGCAGGTGTCTCTGTGACATTTCCCTCTTCATCCGTGATCTGTTCCATCACAGTAAAGGTAAACTCATCCTCTGCCACCTGCGCTGCTCTGTTGCCCAGCACATACTTCCAGCCTGTGAAAGTCACACTGCCAGTTGCGGTGTAGCTGTTGTCAAAAGTGGTATCATCCGGATACGTTGCCGTGGCCGTCATGGTGCCATCGCCATTATCCACCACTTCCATGGCCACCGTAATCTCCGTATCATCATAGGTGATATTGGGATCTCCGGTGTTGATCTCATTGATCACATAGGTATGTGTGCCCTGATCCTCCTCGGTGTAGGAAAGCTCGAAACGGATATTTCCATCTGCATTGGCGGTGGCTGTCAGCGAATTGGATGCATCCTCCATCACCTGAACACGCTCAAGCTCTCCATCGCCATCTATGTCTTTCATCTCATAGATCTCGAACCAGAATTCGCCAGCACTTAGTCCTGTGGGACGTCCGGTCAGGCTCTTGGTCAGTTCAATCACGCCCGTGCCGCTTGCATGGTACTCGTTCGTGAACTTGCCCGCATCACCATCCTCCGCAAACTGTACATCCACGTCCAGACTTCCCTTGCCGTCTCCGTCTGACACTGTAATGGTCAGCGGATAAACAGTTGTGTCATAGGTGATGCCGGTTTCATCTGTATCATCCTTGTCTGCCTCCACCAGGTTATATTCTGTATATGCCTCTTCACTTATGTCATCCTGGTCGAAAGGTACGTACGTTACAGTTCCTTCACCGTCTGTAGAAACAGTCTTGTAAATTTCAGCAATGGTAAATTTGCCATCCGCGTCATTCGTCGCTGTTCCAACCACGTTTCCGTTTCCATCTACTACCTGGAAGGTGAACTCGCCAGCCTCTACCGCACCTGTATTCAGGCGGTTTCCGGTAAGCTCCTTCGTGCCGGAGATGCTTCCCGTGCCTGTGGCCAGATACTTGTTGGTGAATTTCGGCGCAGTCTGGTTGCCGTCTGCCCGGGTTACCGTGATAGCCAGCGTACCCTTTTCCACAGTGCTGTCGGAAACTGTCACGCTCAGCGGATAGGTGGTCTCATCGTAACCGATGCTGCTCTCGCCTGCATTCACTTCACGAAGTGCATAATTGGTATATGCTGTCCCGGAAATGTCTGCCTGCGTAAACGGTACAACGTTTTCATCCGCAACATCCTTGCCGAAGGTTACTGCGAAGTCTTCTGCGTAAGCACCGCCTTTTGTCACAGCGCTTCCTACCACCTGCTTGGTGTCTGTGTTGATTACTTCAAATCGGAACTCTCCTGCTCCGATAGCATCCTTCCGGTTTCCGGTAAGTTCCTTTGTGCCGGAGATTTCCGCCATGCCCGTGGCCTCATACTTGTTGGTAAAGGTCACGCCAGGCGTTGTCCCTTCCTCGAAAGACATCGGTGTGCCGTTGATCTCTGTGTAATATTCCACTACGGTATTAAGTCTATGCTCTCCGGCATCGCTGACGGTTACCTTTGCGTAATATACCGCATTCGGATCCGTCTTGGATACACCGCCGCTGGTGACATCATCCTCTGTCACTCTGTACCAGTAGGTCTTCGCGCTTCCGTCCGCGTTGAGATCTGTCTGATCATAAGTAAGGGTTGTTGTGGTCAAGCATTTTTGTAACACCTGTGGCTAAAAAATATCGATTTATGCAATTCGAGCTTGATAGGGTGTTTGATACCCGTTGAAACTATGAGGGCGCACATGATTATACGTGACATATGCAAATTCTTCCACCGT
>DBFBJF010000352.1:0-5180 GCA_048203265.1 Candidatus Merdiplasma sp. | reverse complement strand
GACAATAATGGATAGTTGGCAGAAGATATAACGGATATTCAGCAGGCACTAATTATCTCTCGATCTCAAAAGGAATCTGTGTCAGAATATCCCTCTCTTCGTCAATTCCGGGATACACTTCCACCAGCTTCAGCCCCTTGGGCGTCAGCCGGAACACACAGCGTTCAGTCACGTACAGCACCTTTTGTCCGTTGGCAATGGCCCGCTTGGCAGAAAAACTGACACTCCTTACTTTGTCCACGAATTTCGGTATAGATCCTTCGTGCAGAATGCTTACCACGCCTTTTTTCTGGGAAACCTCCAGCCCCTTTGTATTGAAAGTCATGCAAAATACTACCGTAGGAGTCTTGGCGGTAATATTGGCAAAGCCTCCGATGCCCGCAAAAGCGCCGGGCCCTCTGTGGGCGTTTACATTTCCCTCCCGGTCAACCTCAAAAGCTCCCATGAAGCAGATGTCCAGGCCTCCGCTATCATAGAGATCAAACTGGTTGGCCATATCGTAGACGGATGAAGCCCCGATCATGGCTCCGAACACCTCTCCGGACACCGGGAAACCGCCAATCCCTCCGGATTCAACGGTTAGCGTAACCTGATCCAGCATCCCGTTTTTCCTGGTATGTCTGGAAACCATCTCCGGAAGTCCGATACCGATGTTTACGATATCGTCTACCCGCAGCTCCTGGGCGGCCCGCCGTCCGATAATATTTCCCGCTGCGCTGTTTTTGGACTGTTTTTCCGATATCGCGGCGATTTTTTCACTCCACCTGCTCCAATCCTCATAGGGAATCTCAAAGCTTCCCGTAAGAGCTGTATAAGCCTCGTTCTGCGCTTCCGGCTCCGCCACAACGATTGCGTCCACCAGACAGCCGGGAATGATGGCATTTCTGGGACGGGAAGGTGTGCTGACCAGGCGGTCCACCTGCACGATAACCTTCCCCCTGTTTGCCTTTACTGCCTGGCAAATAGAGAGGGCGTCCCCGGACATAAACATATCGTCAAAAGAAATGTTACCCTTGCGGTCAGCAGCAGTCCCCTTAATCAGAGCCACATTGATTTTCGGCAGCTTGTAATAAAGAAATTCCTCTCCGTCCACCTCCACGTATTTTACCAGAGAGTCATCAATTGAAATTCGGTTAATCCCCGGTCCTTCTTTTCTGGGATCCACAAAAATATCCAGGCCTACCTTAGAAAGAGCTCCCGGCAGTCCTCCTGCCTGGGCCCGGATCGCGTGTGAAATACATCCCAGAGGCAGGTTATAGGCTTCAAAATGATCCTCCAGCACCAGCTTCTTGGTGCTGGGCATAGCCCCGAAATGCCCACAGATCAGCCGATCCACGGCTCCGTCACGGATATAGCCTTCCGCGCTCCGATTCTCATCCCAGACACCGAAGCCCGCACTGGAAACAATGGTCAGATGCCGGGGAGACTGCATTCGCCGGTAACGCCGGTGCAGCGCCTCGTGAAGCTCCACAGGATTTTCGATTCCTACAAAGGAATTCACACAGATACAGTCACCGTCCCGGATCAGACGGATGGCTTCATCCGAACTCATAATTTCATACATAGATTTATCCTCCCCAGGCGTTTATTATGACAGTGCCTGCTCTATACCATAGCAGAAGTATATCACAAACATCTGTTTTTGGCTACCTTGCCCCACTATCCAGCGGATTTGTTTGAAAACTCTACGCTATGTGCAGCAAAAAACGCCGTACCGGAAAACAACGGAATAAAAATTATTCAAAATTAGCACTCACCTCTTGACAGTGCTAACAATCTGTGCTATGTTATAGTTCGGGTAGAACAATAGAGGCTGATAAAACTCTGATTTGATTTGCCCAAGTTTGACACAGAGCACTTGAGAAAGGGGGCTTGTTGTATGAATATCAGTAAATTTACGCAAAAATCCATCCAGGCAGTAAATGACCTGGAGAAAATCGCATATGAGTTTGGTAATCAGGAAGTGGAGCAGGAGCATTTGCTCTACAGCCTGTTAAAACAGGAGGACAGCCTGATCCTGAAGCTGGTGGAGAAGATGGAGATTCAGAAGGAGCATCTGATGAACCGTCTGGAACAGCTTCTCAATGGGCGGCCGAAGGTATCGGGAGCCCAGCCCTACATCGGGCAGTATCTGAATAAAGCCCTGGTGAACGCGGAGGACGAGGCTAAGGCCATGGGTGATGAGTATGTGTCGGTGGAGCATCTGTTTTTGGCCCTGCTGGACAATGCCAGTCCCTCCATGAGATCCTTCTTTAAGGAGTACGGCATCACGAAGGAGAGATTCCTGCAGGCGCTGTCCACGGTGAGGGGCAACCAGCGTGTGACCACGGACAACCCGGAGGCCACCTATGATACGCTGAATAAATACGGGGAAGAGCTGGTGGAGAAGGCGAGAAACCAGAAAATGGACCCTGTGATTGGCCGGGACAATGAGATCCGGAATGTGATCCGGATTCTTTCCAGAAAGACCAAGAACAACCCGGTGCTGATTGGTGAGCCCGGCGTAGGAAAGACGGCTGTGGTGGAAGGCCTGGCCCAGAGGATCGTCCGGGGTGATGTGCCGGAAGCACTGAAGAATAAAAAGATTTTTTCCCTGGATATGGGAGCCCTGGTGGCGGGAGCCAAATACCGGGGTGAGTTTGAGGAGCGTCTGAAAGCGGTGCTGGAGGAGGTGCGCAAGAGCGAGGGCGAGATTATCCTGTTCATCGATGAGCTGCACCTGATTGTGGGAGCCGGGAAGACGGATGGCGCCATGGACGCCGGAAATATGTTAAAACCCATGCTGGCCAGAGGCGAGCTGCACTGCATTGGTGCCACCACCCTGGATGAGTACCGGAAGTACATCGAAAAGGATGCGGCTCTGGAGCGTAGGTTCCAGCCGGTGCTGGTGGATGAGCCCACGGTGGAAGATACGATTTCCATCCTTCGTGGACTGAAGGAGCGCTATGAAGTGTACCACGGCGTGAAGATTACCGACAGCGCTCTGGTGGCGGCGGCTACCCTGTCTCACCGCTATATTTCCGACCGTTTCCTGCCGGATAAGGCCATCGACCTGGTGGATGAGGCCTGCGCCCTGATTAAGACCGAGCTGGATTCCATGCCCACCGAGCTGGATGAGCTGAGGCGCCGGGTGATGCAGATGGAGATTGAGGAGGCCGCTCTGAAGAAGGAGACCGATAAGGCCAGCCGGGAGCGTCTGGAAAGTCTGCAGAAGGAACTGGCTGAGCTGAGAGATGAGTTTAACACCAAGAAGGCTCAGTGGGACAACGAAAAGCACTCGGTGGAAAAGCTGTCCACGCTGCGTGAGCAGATTGAGGCCATGAACAAGGAAATCGAGAAGGCGAAACAGAGCTATGATCTGAACCGGGCGGCGGAGCTGCAGTACGGCGAGCTGCCGAAACTGCGTAAGCAGCTGGAGATTGAGGAGGAGAAGGTGAAGAACCAGGATCTGTCCCTGGTACACGAGAGTGTCACGGAGGATGAGATTGCCCGTATCGTCTCCAAGTGGACCGGTATACCGGTGGCAAAGCTGACCCAGGGCGAGAGAAGCAAGATTCTGGCGTTGGCGGATCAGCTGCATACGAGGGTAATTGGCCAGGATGACGGTGTGGAGAAAGTGACGGACGCCATTCTTCGTTCCAAGGCTGGCATCAAGGATCCCACAAAGCCTATCGGCTCCTTCCTGTTCTAGGGACCCACGGGTGTGGGCCAGACGGAGCTGGCAAAGGCGCTGGCGGAAAACCTGTGTGACGATGAACAGAACATGGTTCGTATTGATATGAGTGAGTATATGGAGAAGCATTCCGTGTCCAGACTGATCGGAGCGCCGCCCGGATACGTGGGATACGAGGAGGGCGGTCAACTGACGGAGGCTGTGCGGCGGAAACCCTACTCTGTGGTGCTTTTTGATGAGATCGAGAAGGCTCATCCGGATGTGTTCAATGTACTGCTTCAGGTGCTGGATGACGGACGGATCACCGATTCCCAGGGCCGCACTGTGGACTTTAAGAACACCATTCTGATCATGACCTCCAATATCGGTTCCTCCTATCTGCTGGAAGGCATTGAGGAGAACGGGGAGATCAAGCCCGAGGCCGAGGAGATGGTGATGAAGGATCTGAGAGCTCACTTCAGACCGGAATTTCTGAACAGGCTGGACGAGATTATTATGTTCAAGCCGCTGACCAAGGATAATATCAGAGATATTGTGAAACTGATGGTGAAAGATCTGAACCGCAGAATTTCCAATCAGCACATTCATCTGGAACTGTCCGAGGCGGCCATGAATTATGTGATTGACGGCGGCTATGATCCGGTATACGGAGCCCGTCCGCTGAAGCGTTTCCTGCAGAAGAACGTGGAGACTGTGGCGGCCAGACTAATCCTCTCAGGAGAGGTGATGGAGGGCGATACGATCTTGCTGGATCTGAAGGATGGCGCCCTGACTGCTATGGTAAAGCCTGAGGTGGAAGTGGTTGACTAAAGGAGGGGAAAATCGATGGTGCCCGGCGATCCGGTTATGCTGTTAAGCTATCTCAACACGCAGCTGAGAGACTTTTATCCGTCTCTGGAAGAACTGTGCAGGAGTTTGGATCTTAGCATGGATGAGGTGGTTTCTAAGCTGAAGAACATTGATTATGAGTACGACCCGGACAAAAATCAGTTTGTCTGAAATGGGTTGTCAATAAGAAAAGGGACTGATATAATAAAGATCAGCCCCTTTTTTGCGTCCCATGACATGGAAGAAACGGGAAGGGATGCGGAAAACGGGAACTCTATGTACGGAAGAAAGGTTATTGGCTATGGACGAAATGAGAAAAAGGAAAATTAAGAACATACTGTTTGCCGTGTCCATGATCTTGCTGGCAGGACTGTTTGCCTTCATTATCTACATGGCGGTTACGGAGAAAGCGGTGGGCCCGTTCTACTATGGGGTGGTCATTCTGTTTTTGATTGTATTCTGGATGCTTACAGATGTGCTGCCCATTGTGCTTACCAACGGGTTTGAGGGAAAGGTGGACTCCCAGAAGCAGGCTTATCGGACCTACGCTCTGATTGACGCGGTGGGACTTGCGGGCCTGGGCTATTTTGCCCTGTCGCTCAACAGCAACGGCATGATGGGCGCCATTGTCTACGCGGCAGCCATCATGATGAAGCGGAAATATTACGACCAGTTCCGG
>DBFBJF010000351.1:0-3733 GCA_048203265.1 Candidatus Merdiplasma sp. | reverse complement strand
CGCTTCTTTCCGGTATATCCGGTTCTCCCGAATCTCAATCCGCCCCTCTTTCAGCAGCCGTCCAACCGCCCGCTTAAAGGCATTTTTGCTCAGCCCGAACTCCCGCTTAATAATCTCCGGAGACACCTTGTCACTGAAGGGAAGCACCCCCGCGAACTCCTCGATCACCTGCATCACCAGTCTGGCATCCTCCTCGATCTGGATGTATGCCTTTTCCCGGACGCTCAGGTCCAGTTTCCCATCCTCCTTCACATTGGTAACCCGGGCCTTCACAATATCTCCGATCAAAAAAGTCCCAGCTGCCTCCCGCTTCGGAATCAGGGCCGAATATGTATCATCCACCGCCACAAATACACCAAAATTATCGCTGGTCTCATAGATCCGCCCTGTCACCGTGTCGCCGATCTGATACGGTGAGCTGGTTTTCAAATACGGGTATACATTCATCGTGGCACAAAGGCGGCTGCTCTTGTCAATGTAGAGCGCCACCAGACATTCCTCTCCTGCCCCCACTTTTCTTGTCTGCTCCCGAAAAGGCAGCAGCAGATCCTTATCCAGCCCCCAGTCCAGAAACGCTCCGATTCTCCCCGTTTCTTTCACGGAAAGCAGCCCGATCTTTCCCAGCGTCAGCTTAGGCTCCCTTGTGGTGGCGATCAGCCGGTCCTTCGAATCCTTGTATAAAAATACCTCCAGCTCATCTCCCACATCGGCCAGCTCCGGCACCTCTTTTCTGGGAAGCAATACCTTCTCCTGTCCCTCTTCCTCGGACAGATACACGCCAAACTCCACCCTTTTCGCAATTTTTAATCTCTGCTTTTCTCCTAACCGAAACATACTCTCTCCCATTTGATTTTATATCAATCAAGTCTTTCTTAGTCTGTGGTATCCGTGGACCCACGGGCATCCACTCCCGGATTTGCGTCACCCGAATCAGCGCTCAAACGCGACTACAGCGTAGGGCTTTCCCTGCCCATTGCACAGCGCCACCGTCACGCTCTGTTCCTCCTCATATACCATCGGATGTACCTCGTCATGCAGCCGGGCCTGAATTTTGTACTCCGCGCGCATCTGACGGATCCGAAAACCTGCCGGAAGGTACTCCGAAGCCATGGAAATATACTGTCCATTGTTCACATGGTGATTGGTATCAAGCTGATGCCGTCCAATCGCAAACATCTCCCTGGGTGAACCGTTCTCCGGCAGTTTGATCTTGCGGGGCGCGTAATCCATCTCCAGGGGCTCCAGTTGGGGATAAGCCGCCCCTATCTCCGGCGATACCTTGCGGGGCCGGTTCGCCTGGGTATCGTACAGCACCCAAATACTGTTTGCCCACGCCGCCGGCTGCTCCCCCTCGTCCAAAAGAACGAAGTTCCTCATTCCATAGAAGCTTTGAAAACCGTAAGCCCAGGTCTGCGCCTTTACCTTCTGGCACAGTTTCGGCAAATGGTCAATCACAATCTGCCAGGAAGATAAAATCCAGGCCAGATGCTGCTCTCCCAGATATTCCAGCCCTATCCCCAGCTCTTCCGACTGAAAAGTGGAGACATCCTGAAAATAATTCACCAGACCGGGAAGAGACAGACAGCCCGTCTCATCAATCTCACTGTATCGGATTTTCCCTTCAAATTCATATTTTCCACTCATGATGCTGCCCTTTCCGCTATCCGCGCACAGCCAATGGCCGTATCTTCCCGGAGGATTTCTGTTATGTATAACAGAACTGTAGATAGAATAAAAGCTGCCTTTGATAGGTCACAATCAAAGACAGCTTCCAATAACAGGGCTACCAGGATTCGAACCTGGAAATGACGGAGTCAGAGTCCGTTGCCTTACCGTTTGGCGATAGCCCTATCTGACGACAAAAGCTATTATACTCGATCTTTTCGAATAATGCAAGCCCTAATTTCAATTTTTTTACGCAAATTTTCCAGCTATAATTTCTTACTCACCATTGCTATTGTTTTAACTGTTTCGGTCAGCCCGTAAAAGGGAACTGCGGCTCCGGCAGGTTTATTTGGCGGGACCGCAGTTTCACATCTCTTTATCGCACAGTCAAAACACACAATGTATCTGTCTCAAATATTTATGGCATCCTTCCGGCTGAACCGTTTTCTTCTCCTATTTCTCCAGGTATGCGGAAGGCGCAGGCTGAACTCCGGCTTTCCACTCAATCCAGTTCACCACAAAGAAGGCCACAACGCCGCAGGCGCATCCGAACACCACCGGAAGGATTCCAAAGAGGAAATCTCCTCCGCTGAGCACCTGCCAGAAGCAAAATCCGATGGTTCCCACCACCAGAGAGGCAATACCGGAGTGCTTGGTGGCCTTGGGAACGATCAGTCCCAGGCCATACGCGGCAAAGGGCCCGGCGCAGCGGATACCAAAGGCAAACGTATTCATGGTCACAATGGAAACTCCCGCCATGGAAATAAACATGGCAATCAGTGCCGCCACCACGTTGCAGGTACGGGTGTAGGTAATGATCTGTTTTTCACTCAGCTGCTTTCCGCCGTATTTCAAATAGAGATCGTTCATCACCATGGTAGACATACACAGCAGATTGGAATCCGCGGAGGACATGGTGGCGCAGACAATCGCCGCGGAGATCAGTCCCACTATCACACCGGGGGCATGCACAGTGGCTACTGCCATCATGGCATTACTGCCGTCCGCTGCCAGATTGGGCAGGGTGTCCTGCACGGCCAGCGCAGCCAGACCCATCAGAGTGGGGAAAAATGCCATGGCCGCCATCAGCACTGCGGAAAGAAGGGAAGCGTTGCGGGCTGTCTTTTCGCTCTTTGCCGTCTCAAAACGGGATACCATCTCGGGGCCTGCCAGGAAAGTGCAGAAGTAGTTAAAAATGTAACCGATGATTGTCACCCAGCCGATCTTGGTGAAATCAAGTTGAACCGGAGGAAGCGCCGCGGAGACAGCCTCCCATCCGCCGCAGCCATTGATGACAAAGGGTGTGGCGATGGCAAGACCCACCAGAATGATGATAAACTGCACCAGATCAGAGATCTGATCCGCGATCATGCCTCCGAAGGTGGTATACAAAATCACCACCAGACCGGCGATCACCAGGGCCACGTTGGTGGGGATCCCCGTCAGGGTAGCCACTACAGAACCGGAGGCCGCGATCTGAGAGGACGTCAGACAGAACAGCGACAAAATGCTCAGCACTGCGGTAACGGTGCTGGAGCCCTGTCCAAACCGGCGTCCCACCACTTCCGGGATGGTCACTGCCATGGTCTGACGAATCTTGGGGGCAAAGTATGCCAGCGGAATCATGGCAATGGAGGCGGCCAGCACGTACCATACCGCGCTCATTCCCCAGTCGCCGAATGCCTTCTGCGCCAGTCCCGTAGTGCTGCCGCCGCCAATGTTATTGGCAGACAGCGAGAACGCAACCATAAACAGGCCCATCCGCCGTCCGGCAAGCATGTAGTCTTTGCTGTCCTTGATCTGGAGCTTACCCACAATAAAGCCCACCAGCAGCATTCCCACCAGATACGCAACCACAATAATTGTCGGAATCACTTGAATTTGCATATTACTCCCTCCTCTTATGCACCGCGGCCGGATTATGGGTTATGTGAAAGAAGGAGCCTGATATAATGTCAGACTCCTTTGTCCATTCATAATCATTTCCGCCGCTATTTTTTGTTACAAATAGTATAACACAGGCCTTCCAAATTGAAAAGGAAAATATCCTCTGTGAGGAAAACTTTCC
>DBFBJF010000350.1:0-4241 GCA_048203265.1 Candidatus Merdiplasma sp. | reverse complement strand
CAGAGAAGAGCCAGAAGAAGAAAAAATGAATTAATCATGAAATGTGTGATTGTCTTGCTGCTTTTGGTGGTGATTGGTCTGGCTGTGGTTTTAGTGAGAGAACTGATTGTCAGTCAGGAGGCGGCCCGACAGCGGCAGGCTCAGATACAGCAGAAGAGTCAGGCAGAAGCCCTTCTGGGAGAGAACGGGGAGAGCGCGGGCATTTCCAACGACTCCGTATCAGGTGAAAGCCAGGGGGGAGTCGGGGGAACGGCGGCTTCCCAGGATGTACAGAGCCTGAAGGCCCAGGCAGATCTCCTGGCGGCTCAGTATGACTATGACGGAGCCATAGAACTTCTGCAGTCCTCTCCGGACTACAGCTCCAGCGCAGACTTGCAGAATGCGGTGGTGGGGTATCAGGAGCAGAAGGAAGCCTGTGTCTCCTATCCGGTGGATCAGATCACGCATGTCTTTTTCCATACGCTGATCCGGGACACCAGCAAAGCTTTTGACGGCGATTCCAAGGAGGGCGGCTACAATCAGGTGATGACCACTATCTCTGAGTTTAACAGTATCATTCAGCAGATGTATGACCGGGGATATGTGATGGTGAGCCTGCACGATATGTGTCAGGTGAATGAAGATGGAACCGTTAGCAAAAAGGAGATTTATCTCCCGGAGGGAAAGAAGCCCTTTGTGCTGTCCCAGGACGATGTGAGCTATTATCATTATATGGACGGAGATGGCTTTGCTCAGAAACTGATTGTGGATGAAAACGGGGAGATAAAGAATACCTATATTGAGGATGACGGATCAATCTCCGTGGGAGATTACGATATGGTTCCGCTGATCGACACCTTCGTGAAGGAGCATCCGGACTTTTCTTATCACGGCCATAAAGGCATCATTGCCCTGACCGGATATGAGGGAGTGCTGGGATATCGGACGGACGAGGTTTACCGCACCAGGGAGGCAGACCGGGTGACAGAGTACCAGCAGAAGTTTTTTGATGAGAATCCGGATTTTGACTGGGATACGGAGGTCAGTGAGGCCAAGAAGGTGGCGGAGACCATGAAGGCCAATGGCTGGGAGTTTGCCAGCCATACCTGGGGACATATCAATCCACTTGCTGTGGGATACGATGCTACTGTGCGTGATACAGAGCGCTGGCTCAACAATGTGGCAACTATTGTGGGGGATACGGATGTGCTGATCTTCGCCTTCGGGGCGGACATCGGAGACTGGCAGCCCTACACCAGCGATAATGAATACTTTACTTATTTGAAGAGTCAGGGATTCAGCATTTTTTGCAATGTGGACGGCAGCCAGGAATACTGGGTACAGTTTGGTGATAATTATATGCGCCAGGGACGCAGAAATCTGGACGGATATCGGATGTACTACAATCCGGATATGCTCTCGGATCTGTTTGACGTCTCGCAGGCCTGGGACAGCAGCCGTCCCACCCCTGTACCGGAGATGTAAGATGGAGGATGGAAGATGGATGAGACAGTGTGGGTCAGGGCAGCTTACGCGGTCAGCGGACCGGATGCGGACCGGATGATTGCTCTTTTGGAAGACAGTGGGATTCCGGCAAAGCGCCAGGGAGGAACCAGGGATATTTATACCATAAAATCCGTGTACGGCGAGGAGATTATGGTGCCGGATCTGGAGCTGGAACGGGCGCAGGAAATTTTGAAAAATGCCGTCCGCAAGGAGGAAAAAAACCGGACGTCGGGGGCTGGTGGCGAGAGAAAAGCCAGTCCCAGAACGATTATAAGCTGGTTGGTGGTGGCGGTGGTTTTGGCGGCGATTCTGCTGCCTCTGATACAGTCCAGACTATAGCCGGCAGAAAAAGAGAAGGGGCGGAGGGAGCCACCGCGGTATAAAATATAGGGGGAGCTGTCGCAAAAGCTCAGAGAACCAGGGAAACATGGGGGATCTTTTGCGGCAGTTCTTTTTTTAGATAAAATTTGAAAATCTGTAGAATTTTCGGAAGCTGGATCGTTTCTTTCATTAAAGCTTTCAAAGCAGTCCAAGTGACAGTCGTGTGAAGGAGAGAACCACAGGGGAAGGGGAGGTGAGGCAAATCGACAGCGAAGCATTGTTCATGGAGTGGGTGGACCGGTACGAGAGCCTGGTTTTGTCCGTCTGCTATCATATGACCGGGGATTATTTTGCGGCCCAGGATCTGACGCAGGAGACATTTTTAGCCGCTTTTCTTCACCTGGCGGGATTTGACGGGAACAATGAGAAGGCCTGGCTTTGCCGGATCGCCTCCAATAAATGTGTGGATTATCTGAGACAGGCGGGACGGCGCATGATACCTACCGAGGATGTGCGGATGGACACTTTCTGTTCCCCGGTCGGCAGACCGGAGGGGGAGGCGCTGGAAGCGGCTGTGAGGAGTGAGCTGAAGGAGCGGTGCAGGAGTCTGAAACCTCCCTACGGCGAGATTGCCTACCAGTATTTTTATCTGGAGAAGAAGCCGGAAGAGATCGCCAGGGAACAGGGAAAGAAGCGGAAAACGATTGAGACACAGATTTACCGCGCCAGAGAGATGCTGCGGCGGATTTACAGAGGAGATATTCCAAACCGCCGGGAGCGAGAGCGGGAGAAATAAGGAGGAGAGAGATGGAAGAAGACAGACTGGATTATTTGTCAGACGAGGAACTAAGCAGACTGATCTGCCAGGTGGAAGACCATGAAATGCTCCGGGCGCCCGCGTATCTGAGGGAGGAGACGGTAAGCCGGATGCGGCAGCTTTCCCCGGCCCGGGAGCACACGCTTTTGCCGGAGGCAGAAAGCGCGCGGGAGAAGAAGCGGGCGCTGATTTTCTACAGCCTGAAGGTGGGTGCCGCGGCCGCGGCCGCCATCGTGATGCTGTTTGCTCTGCCTGTGCGGGAGTTTGAGAGCGCCCAGAGAGGGGAACCGAGCCGGGTGAGCCGTATTTCCGATCAGATTTCGGAGAACCTGGGCACCCGGACCAATGAGCTGAGCCAGAAGCTGGGAATGGTTTCCGGCTGGCTGGTATCGGGAGACTGGAACTGATGGAAGAGAGGATGATGAGAAGATGAGAAGCAAAAAAAGCAGTTTTTGGGGTTTTTGCCTGTCGTTTCTGCCGGGATGCGCGGAGATGTACATGGGCTTTATGAAGATGGGGCTGAGCCTGATGGGACTGTTCTGGGGCATCACAGCCCTGGCGGCCATACTGAATATGGGTCCGCTGCTGTTCGCGGCGCTGATCGTATGGTTTTACAGCTTTTTCCATGCCAGAAATCTGGCCCATCTGCCGGATGCGGCTTTTGAGAGCCTGAAGGATGAGTACCTGTTCCACCTGAGTGGATTTGAATCCAGCCGGATGCTGCAGCAGAGAGGACTTTACCGGATTGTGGCGGCCATTCTGATCGTTTTGGGCGCGGTGCTGTGTCTCAGGGCATTCCGGAACCTGCTCTCCGGGCTGCTTCCCATGACGCTGGTGTACTGGATTGATGATCTGATCTATGTGCTTCCCCAGATCGTGGTGGGAGTGGGAATTATCCTTCTGGGCTGCTGGCTGATCCGGGGGAAAAAACAGGAGCTGTTTGACGAGCCATGGGAGGATCATTCTTATGCCGGACAGAGCGGTCCCGGGAGTGAGGCTTCTTATGTCGGACAGAG
Source organism: Candidatus Merdiplasma sp. (assembly GCA_048203265.1). GTDB lineage: Bacteria > Bacillota > Clostridia > Lachnospirales > Lachnospiraceae > Merdiplasma. Next base: position 602 of record DBFBJF010000350.1, on the reverse strand, counting down.
CGGTCCCGGGAAGGAGGAGCAGGAAGCCTGCGCCGCAGTCCCTGCCAGGGATGTGACCGTGGGGGAGGAAGGAGATGGAGAGCATGGAAGCAAAGCGTGAAGAGGAAAGGGCGAATACCGGGGAGCCCGGGGGGAAAAATAAGCAGGGGGATTACGTTCATAGAGTGGGAACGGTGACCTTTGGCGTGATTCTGATTCTGTTTGGCGGTTTGTTCCTGGCTCACCTGTTTTTCCCAGCGCTGGAATACCGGTTTATCTTCCAGCTCTGGCCTGTGGTGCTGATCGGTATGGGAACAGAGGTGCTGGCCTACACGGCCGTGGGGCAGAAAAAATTCACCTATGACTGGGCGGCTGTGGTGATGCTGTTGCTTCTGCTGATTTTTTCCATGTGCATGGCCGGGGCGGACTGGGTCATGGAATACGGGGGATACCGGATGGTGATCTGGCAGTAGCCGTGAGTTCAGGAAAATACTGATTTAGTCAGGGCTTCCCTGGCCTCGGGAGTCCGGCTTCGGAAGTTTGGCCTCAAAATCATCGGTTGGAAAAATGCCGAAGATATGGTATGATGAAACACAAAGCAAAAAGAAGGAAGAGGCTGAATG
>DBFBJF010000349.1:0-4136 GCA_048203265.1 Candidatus Merdiplasma sp. | reverse complement strand
CCCCAGCAGATTGCTGCTGTTTCGGAAAGCGCCGCCCGTCATGGAACCTCCGGGACTTAAAGACTCTCCCTCCAGGGTCACAATTCGCAGAGAATAGTGATACTTTCTGGCCAAAGCCACCGCGTGATCAATCTGATCCGTCACCACTGTCTTGCCCAGCAGATATTCCACCAGGGAATCGTAGGCTTTGTCGGCACTGACCAGGGTGCTGGCCAGCCCGATGACGCCCGGTTCCTTCAGCGCCTCGGGCTTTGAGAAGCCGCCCCGGCCCTTCATGGCAGTCAGCGGCAGGAAGGTGGCGCGTCCATATTTATTCCGTTTCAGGTAATCGATCATCCGCTTTGCCGTGTCCTCATCCCTGGTGACAATATTCTGAATGCTGCCTCCCAAGGCCGTCTCCACCGCGATCTCATACTCTTTTTTTGTTTTAATCAGATCCGCCACCACGCCAAGGATTCCCTTCTCCTGATCCCTGCGCTCCATCACCCGGCGGATGCTGTTGCCGTATCCATCGTACCGCTCCGTAATGTTTCTCAGGGATTCCAGCCTGGACGCCTCCCGGTGGTACTCCGTCTGTTCCTTTTCAATCTGCTGGTTTTCTCTGGTGAGCGTCTCCTGCAGGGACGCCAGCTCCTGGTTAATCTGTCCGCTCTCCTGGTTTAAGCGCTCAATCTCACTGCCAATCCGGTCGTAATCCTCCTGAAGCTGCCGCTGTTCTTCCTCCTGGTCGCTCTCCTGGCTTTTCAGCTCCAGAATCTGCTGACTGATCTGAGCCTTTCGGATATTCAGCTGCTCCAGCATGGTGTCAAACCGCTGCTGTCTGGCCTTGATGGAGGATCTGTCATTCAGCAAAAGAATTAAATCATTTTTTCCCTGCTCTACTTTCGAATCCCGCTCCTGAAGCTGCCGTTCCAGCTCCCTGTGGGCCTCCTCCACCTGACGGCTTTCCTCTTGTATCTGGGCCTCCCGCCGCCCCATCTCTTCCTGCTGCCGGCAGAGCTGACTCTCCTGAAGTTTTTTCTCTTCCAGATCCCGCTCCACCGCGTCCAGCCGGGATTTCAGATGCAGGCCGCTCTGCCTGGCTGTATTGATCTGCTCCTTCAGCAGCGCAATCTCACTCTCCAGCTGCTGTCCCCGCAGCCGCTCGGCAGTCACCTTCTCCTGCTGCTCTTTCCTCTTCTGTTCCAGAGCGTCCAGTTCGTCTTCCAGCCGCTGATAATCCGACTTGGCCTGTTCATAGTCCTTCTGCGTCTGGGACAGGTCATCCTGGGCAATCTTCTGCTTATTCTTGGCCGCCTCCAGATCCGTCTTCAGCTGCTGCATATCAGTGAGGAACATATTAACATCGTAAATCTTCAGTTCCTCTTTCTTCTTCAAATAGACCTTCGCCTTCTCCGCCTGACGTTCCATAGGTCCCAACTGGCGGGTAAGCTCCGAGAGAATATCATTCACCCGCACCAGGTTCTGGCGCTCATCCTCCAGCTTCTTCTGTGCCGTCAGTTTCCTGCGCTTATACTTTACAATTCCCGCCGCCTCATCGAACAGCTCCCGCCGCTCCTCCGGCTTGCCGCTCAGAATTTTCTCAATCTGTCCCTGTCCGATGATGGAGTAGCCCTCCTTGCCGATACCGGTGTCATAAAACAGTTCATTGACATCCTTCAGGCGGCACTGGGTTCCGTTGAGCAGATATTCACTCTCACCCGAACGGTACAAGCGTCTGGCCACCGTCACCTCATCGTAGGAGATGGGAAGGCTGTGGTCGGAGTTGTCCAAGGTGATCGCCACGTAGGCGTATCCCATGGGCTTGCGGCTCTCTGTGCCGGCGAAAATAATATCCTGCATACTGCCGCCCCGAAGCTGCTTTACCCTCTGCTCTCCCAATACCCAGCGCACTGCGTCCGCCACGTTGCTCTTCCCGCTCCCGTTGGGCCCCACAATTCCTGTGATGCCCTCATGAAACTGAAACACAATTTTATTGGCGAATGATTTGAACCCCTGTACCTCAATGCTCTTTAAATACATTCTTTGTTTCCTCTCAGCGAAATAATTGCCCGGTAGGCCGCCTCCTGCTCAGCCCCCTTTTTGGTGCTGCCGCGTCCCCTTCCCTGGGTTTTGCCGCCGATGCGTACTTCCGCGATAAACTGTTTAGCGTGATCCGGGCCTTCCTCTCCCACCAGGACGTAAGAAACTTCCTCATCCTTGTGATCCCGCTGTACCATCTCCTGCAGGATTGTCTTGCTATCGTAAAAGAGTTTCTTATGTTCAATGTCAGTGAGAATCCATCTTCTCACGAAATCTTTTGCGTTAGCAAAACCACCATCCAGGTATATGGCACCGATAAGAGCCTCCAGGGCATCCGACACGATGGAATCCCGGTGTCTGCCTCCGGTGCGCTCCTCTCCCTTTCCCAGCAGCAGATACTCCGGCAGGTCAATTTCTCTGGCGCACATAGCCAGCGTAGGCTCGCATACCAGGCTGGCCCGCAGCTTTGTCATATCTCCCTCCGGCATATCCCGGTATTCCAAAAACAAAAACTCACTGCTGGAAAGCTCCAGCACAGCATCTCCCAAAAACTCCAGCCGCTCGTTGTCCCCGCCTGTCTCCTGTTTGTGTTCATTGACATAAGAACTATGGCTTAAAGCCTGACGCAGCAGAGCTTCATCCCGAAAGCGGTATCCGATCTTTTCCTGCAGAGCCGCCATCTCTTTCTTGCCCATGATGTCTCTCCTTTCCCAAACTCAGAATCATCCCTCTGTTTTATGACAAAAAGGGGGATGCCGCAAATCGTTACGACAGCCCCCTCATTTTCTTTCCTCATCAGCCAATGGCTTTTTTTATCTGTTCGGCGGCATCTCCCACGGAAACAATCTTTTCTGCCTCCTCTGTGGGGATCTCAATGTCAAACTCTTCCTCGATTCCCATAATAATCTGGAAGACGTCCAAAGAATCCGCTCCCAGATCATCCACGAAGGTGGTATCCGGTGTAATCTCATCCACATCCACATTCAAAACCTCAGAAATAATCTGCTGTAACTTTTCAAATTCCATAACATCGCTCTCCTTATTTTTGATTTTCAGCCGCAATGTGCTCTTTTATCTTCTCATTAATCCGCTGCTCCTTAAACTGGACACATTGATTAATGGAATGTTCAATTTCCACCGCCTTGGAACTGCCGTGGGTCTTCACCACCAGTCCCTTCAATCCGAGAAGCGGAGCTCCCCCGTATTGGCTGGCGTCAAAAGCTTTCAGAGACTTTTTCAGGGCGGGCTTAAGCAAAAGTGCTCCGATTTTGCTTCTGAGACTGGACATCATGCTCTTTTTCAGCACATCCAGGAGCGTAGCCGCAGTTCCCTCATACATTTTCAGCACAATATTCCCCGCGAAAGCCTCGCTCACCGCCACATCGCAGGCTCCTCCGGGAATGTCGCGGGCCTCCACGCTGCCCATAAAATTCAGATCCGGGCACTCCTTCAGCATCGGGAAAGTTTCCTTTACCAGAGCGTTTCCCTTTTCTTCCTCCGCTCCGATATTCACAATACCCACTTTTGGGTTCTTCACCCCGATCACATTTTCCATGTAAATGGAACCCATCCTGGCGAACTGAACCAAATGAGACGGTCTGGCGTCCACATTCGCTCCGCAGTCCAGCAGAAGTGTCACACCCCTCTGCGTCGGGATCAGGGATGCCAGCGGCGGACGCTCGATCCCCCGGATACGTCCCACAATCACCTGGCCGCCCACCAGCACTGCTCCGGTGCTCCCCGCAGATACAAAGGCATCCGCCTCCTGCCGTCTCACCATGTTCATTCCCACCACGATGGAGGAATCCTTCTTGGACCGGATCGCGGCCACTGGCGGCTCCGCCGTCTCAATCACTTCTGAGGCATGCACAATCTGGATCTGCTGCGTCGGATAGGTGTACTTTGCCAGTTCCCTCTCCACTGCCTCCTGGCGGCCGATGAGGATCACCAATATATCCCGGCAGCCATTCACCGCAGCGACCGCGCCCCGGACAATCTCTCCCGGCGCATTGTCTCCGCCCATGGCATCCACGGCCACGCGAATTTGCTCGCCCATTTTTTTCGCCTCCTCAATCTCTTTCTCAGCATCTATTTCTTAATATACTAGACATCAT
>DBFBJF010000348.1:0-2537 GCA_048203265.1 Candidatus Merdiplasma sp. | reverse complement strand
ATCTTATATTGTAGGTACTATGTTTTCTCACAGGTCTATTTATAAAAATTCAAAATCTTGCTGGCATCAAATGGATTACTTATTACGTATTACCATTTCCGCCACACCATCTTATCCACCACACCGGTGTAGCTCTGGATGATCTTTACCACCTTGGTGCTCACGTTCTCCTCCACATAGTCCGGCACCGGGATCCCGTCATCCCCGCTACGGTTCATCTCCACCGCTGTGTCCACCGCCTGGAGCAGGGATTTCTCGTCAATCCCTGCCAGGATGAAGCAGCCCTTGTCCAGCGCCTCCGGCCTCTCCGTGGAGGTCCGGATGCACACCGCCGGAAAAGGATGTCCCACGGAGGTGAAAAAGGAGCTCTCCTCCGGCAGGGTCCCGGAATCCGACACCACTGCGAAGGCGTTCATCTGCAGGTGGTTGTAGTCATGGAAGCCCAGGGGCTCATGGCGCACCACCCGCTCATCCAGCTCAAACCCTGACTCCTCCAGCCGCTTCCTGGATCTGGGGTGGCAGGAGTACAGGATGGGCATGTCATACTTTTCTGCCAGCTTATTGATCGCGGTAAAGAGGGAGAGGAAGTTCTTCTCTGTGTCGATGTTCTCCTCCCTGTGGGCGGACAGGAGGATATAGCGCCCCGGCTCCAGCCCCAGCTTCTCCAGGATATCAGAGGCCTCGATCTCGCTGAGGTTCCTGTGCAGCACCTCCGCCATGGGGCTTCCGGTCACGTACACCCGCTCCTTGGGCAGCCCGCACTCGTGGAGATATTTCCGGGCATGCTCCGAGTAGGCCAGGTTCACATCGGAAATGATGTCCACGATCCGCCGGTTGGTCTCCTCCGGCAGGCACTCGTCCTTGCACCGGTTCCCCGCCTCCATGTGGAAGATGGGGATGTGGAGCCTCTTGGCCGGGATGGCCGACAGGCAGGAGTTGGTATCCCCCAGGATCAGGAGGGCATCCGGCCGGATCTGGGCCATCAGCTTGTAGGAGGCATTGATGATATTCCCCACCGTCTCTCCCAGGTCATCCCCCACGGCGTCCATGTACACCTCCGGGTCCTCCAGCTTCAGGTCCCTGAAGAAGACCCCGTTCAGGTTATAGTCATAGTTCTGTCCCGTGTGGGCCAGGATGCAGTCAAAGTATTTCCTGCACTTGTCGATCACCGCGCTCAGCCGGATGATCTCCGGCCGGGTCCCCACGATGATGAGAAGCTTAAGCTTCCCGTTCTCTTTAAATCGGATATCTGTATAGTCTGTCTTCATCTCTCTCCTCCATGCTCTTACACCGGCTCCGCGAAAGTGTCCGGGTGCTCCGGGTCAAAGGGCTCGTTGGCCCACATCAGCGTCACCAGGTCCTCCGTGTCTGACAGGTTGATGATGTTGTGGGTGTAGCCGGGGATCATCTCCACTACCGTGATCTCCTCCCCGCTGACTTCATAGTCCATCACCGGGTAGGGGTTTCCGTTCTCATCCTCCCCGATCTTCCGCAGCTGGATCAGGCCATGTCCGGATACCACCACGAACTTCTCGTTCTTGGTATGGTGCCAGTGCTGCCCCTTCGTGATGCCGGGCCTGCTGATATTGACGGACACCTGCCCCCGGTCCGCGGTCCGCAGGATCTCCGTAAAGCTGCCCCTCTCATCCCGGTTCATCTTCAGCTTATAGGAAAAGCCATCCGCCGGCAGATAGGACAGATAGTTGGCATACAGCCGCTTCGTAAAGCCGTCACCCATGTCCGGCACGGACAGATTGCTGCGGCTTTCCTTAAAGGAATAGAGCAGGTCCACGATCTCCCCCAGGGTCTTCTTAAAGGTCACAGGACAGAAGCAATAGCCCTTCTCATCCCGGTGCTCTTTGCCGCTTATGGCCAGGATCATCTCCTCCACCAGGTCGTCTATGTACAAAAGCTCCAGCTCTGTGCTCCTGTCATTGACCTGGATGGGCAGGCCGTTGGCGATGTTGCTGCTGAAAGTGGCCACCGCGGAATTGTAGTTGGGGCGGCACCATTTCCCGAACAGGTTGGGGAAGCGGTAGATCAGCACCTTCGCTCCGGTCTCCTCGCTGTATGCCTGAAACAGCTCCTCCCCGGCCAGCTTGCTCCTGCCGTACTCACTGCCGGCAAAGCGGCCTGTCAGGCTGGCCTGGATGCTGCTGGAGAGCATGACAGGAGCTTTGTTCCCGTGCTTCTTCAGGGTGTCCAATAAGGTGGAAGCGAAGCCGAAGTTCCCCTTCATGAAATCCTCCTGGTTCTTGGGCCGGTTCACCCCTGCCAGGTTGAAGACAAAATCTGCCTCCTTGCAGTAGGTGTCCAACTCCTCCGGGGTAGAGTCGATATCATAGGTATAGATAATCAGCTCTGACGGTTCCTCCAGGCCTTCTATCCTGTGCACCCGGTCCTTGCCGTCCCGGATGCTCTCCAGGGAGGCGGTCAGGTTCTTTCCCACGAAGCCCTTGGCTCCGGTGATCAGTATGTTCATCTTATTGCCCTCCTTCTATGGTAACAGTCTATTCTGTATCTTTCTCTGTTTCAAA
>DBFBJF010000347.1:0-3263 GCA_048203265.1 Candidatus Merdiplasma sp. | reverse complement strand
CCTTCACCTTGGCCACACAAGCAGCATAATTGGTATCTGCTATAGCAGCCTGCAGCATATCCACATCCTTGCACTCAGAAAGCTTTTCCAGATCCAGCTTCGAGTGCTGCCTGAAAAAGTCCTCAAAATAGCTCAGGTCAATGGAAATATCTCTGTGATCAAAAATCATACCCAGACAGCGTCGAAGGACTTCCACCTCATATTTCTGGAAATACATATCCAAAAATTTTCTCTGTTTCGCGCCGCAGAACCGATAAATCTTTTGAAAATCGATTCCCACGGTCTGATCCAGGATGTTCTCTATTTTCTCCCGGTGGAGATCCTGCCCCTCATATTGGGCAAACACATCGTGGTAAGCCGGGTGCTGCCGCAGGTAATTTACTGCTTCTGTCACATTTTTGGACGAGGCCAGTTCCAGGCACTGTTCCCTGGTAAACAGGCGGCTCTGCATAGCTCGGAGTTTTGTGGAAACGCCGCTGTAAGCTAACAAGTCTCCCATATTATGACACCTCGATCAGTTTCTGAAATAATTCATCGGCCAGTTCCTGACGGCTGTCGGAAAAACTTTTCTCCAAATCCGCCAGAGACTGATCGTTCTTCTCTTTTAATTTTGACAGCTGTTTCCCGCTTCTCTCCTCAAGCCGCTGGCTTAATTCCTCCAATGTCTCTTTGGTCTTTACCTCCAGCTCCTGGTCAAAGTCTTTCAGCCGCTGCTGATTCTTCTGCTCCATATCCTTTTTCTGTTCCGCTGCCTGATCCATAATTTGTTTGGCCGCGGCGTCAATGTCGGATAAACGGGCAACAACATTATCCATCTGGCTCACAGGATCACCTCCTTACGCTCTCTGCCCTTTTTATCAAATTTATGCTTTTTCAAATGCTCATTCTATTTTACAATCGAGTCATTGTAAAATGCTTCTTTTATATACCAGCCATATCATTTTGACATTTCAGTCTTCTTCATAATGTACTTGACAAATTTCTGGGATTTGAAGAGAATGGAACTATCTACTTCCGGGCAGCCGGAATATGACTTTACCATAACAAGGAGAATCGATATGCGTCTGAGAAATATCCCCGGATCCAGGGAGGCCATCGCCTCCAGCGACTACGTCATCCACGAAGATGTGATGACCCAGATGGGAGGCCGCTGGCAGGAGGTGTTTGGAAATTCTTTTCCTATTTATATAGAAGTGGGAATGGGAAAAGGAAAATTTATCACCCAGATGGCCAGTCTGCATCCGGAATACAATTATGTAGGAATCGAAAAATACTCCAGCGTTCTGATTCGCGCGCTTGCCAAGCGGGAACAGATGCCGGAGCTGAATAATCTGTATTTTCTGCGCATGGAAGCCGAGGACTTGCCCCAGGTCTTTGGACCGGGTGAGGTGGCTGGAATCTATCTGAACTTTTCCGATCCCTGGCCCAAGGACCGGCACGCCAAACGCCGTCTTCCCAGCAAGGAATTTCTGGCTCGCTACGACCAGATCCTGGCCCCCGGCGGGCGGGTGGAGTTTAAAACGGATAACCGCAGCCTCTTTGACTTTGCCCTGGAACAGGCCGGGGAGGCAGGCTGGGCCATCGATGCCCTGACCTATGATCTGCACGGTGATCCGGTCATGGCGGAAGGCAATGTGATGACCGAATATGAAGAGCGCTTCTCCTCCATGGGCAATCCCATTCACAAGGTAATTCTGAGTCGATAGGTAATTCTGAGCCGATAAGCACGAGGAAAACGGACTGCCTCAGTCCATCCTACTTTTTCCTTCCCTCGTCTTTTCCCTGGAGCACCCGCTTCACTTCCTCCAAAGATTTTTTCAGTGCAAAAGCCCGGCGATTCAAGCCGGGCTTATCATATGTGATCCGATATACTGTTTCTTTCCAGCGGTTCTTTCCAATCATCTCCGTCCCGCCCCTCTCCCCGGTATCTCTATAATAATATATGCATTTGGGGAAAAAGGTTGCTGCGGCCGCCCCGGCTTACTGGATCTCATCCATGGAGATGCCCTTTTTCGCCAGCCGCCTGCGCATGTACAGCTCCGCCAGATAGGTCATGGTAGCCATCACCGGAACGCCCAGGAACATTCCCGCCACGCCAAAGAATTTCCCACCGATGGTGACGGCAAAAATAATCCAGATGGGCTTGATGCCGGTAAAATTTCCCACGATCTTCGGCTCCATGACCAGGCTGTCAAACTGCTGGAGGCAAAGGATCAAGATGGCAAAAATCACTGCCTTGATGGGATCCACGCACAAAATAATCACAAACCCTGGAATGGCTCCGATAAACGGACCAAAATAAGGGATCATGTTCACAATGGCCATCACAACACTGATGAGCAGAGCATAGGGAATTTGCAGGATAGACATGAAAACGCCGCACAGCACGCCCACCAGGAAGGAGTCCATCATCTTGCTCACCAGGTATCTGCTGAAAATCTGATTGCACTCTACGATCACCGTCTTCACCCCGGCCACCTTGTCCTTGGGAATAAACCCGTACAGCACAATCTTAATCAGACGTTTCAGGGATTTCTTTCCGTACAGCATATACACTGACACGATCAGCGCAATGAGGAAGTTGGCCACCCAGGATACCACGGAAACGGACGCCGTGTACAATACCGGAATCAGATCCGCCGCAATATCCTTCAGCCCTGCGGTCAGATCCGACTGGGTATCCTTCAGCATGGTGATGATGGAGCTGAAATCCGCTGTGGGAAACTGTTCCTGCATGGAAGCCAAAAAGTCCAGCAGCGCCTGGTAAGCCGTGGGGATCTGGTTCACCAGATCTGCCAGATTCCGGACGATCTCCGGAAGCACAAACACCAGCAGCGTAATAATCATTCCCAGCGCCAGCAGATACACGATGATCATAGAAATCACCATGGAACCGTTCTGCTTCAGCTTCGGCCAGATCCTGCGTATCAGCCGGTTCATGGCCTTCACGAAGGGATTCAGCACGTAAGCGATCAGCAATGCAATCAGAAACGGGCCGATTGCCCTGACCAGCCCGCCCAAAAAGGCCTTTGTCTGATCAAAGGACACCACCGCCTTGATGGCTACGGCACAGGCCACCACCAGCACAAAGGCATAGATGCACACCGTAAAATACTGATCGTTTTTCACAAATTTATGGTTTTCCCCTGGAGGCGTGGCATGACGCATGGACCTGCGTCTGCTCTCTCCTTGGTCCTTTTCCATCTTTTCCCGTTCCATACTCAAACTCCCTTTGCTGTAAAAACTTATCTGATCTATTATAC
>DBFBJF010000346.1:0-3776 GCA_048203265.1 Candidatus Merdiplasma sp. | reverse complement strand
ATATGCTGGGATGGTCCCGGAAGAAGACGGTGGGGGTGAATCTGGTGCTGATCATTCTCCTCTCCATGCCGGCTGTGCTGGGCTACAATGTGCTCAGCAACATTCAGCTGCTGGGATCCGGCAGCACATTGATGGATGTGGAAGATTTCCTGGTGTCCTATAACCTGCTTCCCCTGGGCAGCATGGTGTTTGTGCTCTTCTGTGTCCGCAGAAACGGATGGGGATGGAAGAACTTTATCACGGAGGCCAACCAGGGAGAGGGGAGAGGTATTCCCACCGGTTCCTGGCTGAAGTTTTATATGAGCTGGATTCTGCCCCTGGTGATCCTGGTGGTGTATCTGAAAGGCTACTATGACTTCTTTGTGGATCAGGGAAGGGCCGTGCTGGCCGGATGGATGACGTTCGCGGTGATCTTGATGGCTGTGATCATATTCCTGGCTCTGCGGCCTGCCAAGCGCAAAGCCGGGGCCTGAAGAGAGGCGGGCGGATGAGACGCTGCCGTTTACAGCGGCCCCGCCCGTATGCACACGGATTTCCCGGGAATTTCCGGTTTTGCTCTTGTATTGCTTGACTTTTGCGCCCGAACTATGATATACTGTTCGGGCGTATGGAAGCAGGCTTTTTTTTTATGCCTGAAAACTGCGGTTAATAAGCGGGCCGCAGGCGCACGAAAACAAACTATAAGGAAGCGAGGTGGAAGTTGTGCGTACCAGAATTACATTGGCATGTACGGAATGTAAACAGCGTAACTACAACATGACGAAGGATAAGAAGACTCATCCTGACAGAATGGAAACCAAGAAGTATTGTCGTTTCTGCAAGAGACACACATTGCACAAGGAAACCAAGTAATCACAGATTCGGGCAAAGGGAGTGAAAGGTATGGGAAAAACAGAAAGTACCCCCAAAAAAAGATGGATAGACGGCCTGAAGTCAGAGTTTCGGAAAATTATCTGGCCTTCACGGCATGATGTTCAAAAGCAGACAATAGCCGTAGTTGTTGTTTCTGTAGTGCTCGGAGTGATCATTGCTATTCTGGACTTTATCGTTCAGCACGGCGTGGATTTCCTGGTAAACATTCATTTCTAGTTTAGAAAGACAAAGGGTGATTGTATGGCAGAAGCGTGCTGGTATGTGGTGCATACCTATTCGGGCTATGAAAACAAGGTAAAGGCCAACATTGAAAAGACGATTGAGAACCGGCATCTGGAAGACCAGATTTTGGAAGTCCGGGTTCCGCTGCAGGAAGTGGTGGAACTGAAGAACGGCGTGAGAAAGACTGTTCAGAAGAAAATGTTTCCCGGATATGTGCTCTTGAACATGGTCATGAATGATGACACCTGGTATGTGGTGAGAAATACCAGAGGAGTGACGGGATTTGTTGGCCCGGGATCCAAACCGGTCCCCCTGTCAGAGACAGAGATGTTCAACCTGGGCATCCAGGCGGCGAACATCGAGGTGGAATTCCAGGAGGGCGACACCGTGAATGTGGTGGGCGGCGTCTGGAAGGATACCGTGGGTGTGATCCAGTCCATCAACCAGAGCAAGCAGAGTGTCACAATCAATGTTGAGTTATTCGGTCGTGAAACACCGGTCGAGATAAGTTTCACAGAAATCAGAAAGATGTAACGAAAACGCAGACCGCGGCTTTTGGTGAAAAGAGAGCCGCGAACGTGGGAGGGAAACCCCCGCCAATACCACAAGGAGGTCATTAAAATGGCAAAGAAAGTAACAGGATATATTAAATTACAGATCCCGGCTGGCAAGGCTACACCGGCTCCCCCAGTTGGTCCTGCACTGGGTCAGCACGGCGTAAATATTGTTCAGTTTACCAAGGAGTTTAACGCGAGAACGGCTGACAAGGGCGATCTGATTATCCCCGTTGTGATTACCGTATACGCGGACAGAAGCTTCAGCTTCATCACCAAGACTCCGCCTGCAGCAGTGCTGTTAAAGAAGGCCTGCAACCTGAAATCCGGTTCCGGCGTGCCCAATAAGACGAAAGTGGCATCTATTTCCAAGGATAAGATCCGTGAGATCGCTGAGATGAAGATGCCGGATCTGAATGCCGGCAGCATCGAGGCTGCTATGAGCATGATCGCCGGTACTGCCAGAAGTATGGGTATCACCGTAGAGGACTAATCTGCGGATTGTCAGGAACTGTAAATGGAACACAGTGGGAGGGTAAATCCCGCGAATACCACCAGGAGGTTATTTAATATGAAAAGAGGTAAGAGATACGTAGAGGCTGCAAAGGCGATTGACCGCGCAACTCTCTATGATGTAAATGAGGCTATCAGCCTGGTTAAGAAATCAGCGGTAGCAAAGTTTGATGAGACAATCGAAGTTCATATCAGAACCGGATGCGATGGCCGTCACGCTGACCAGCAGATCCGCGGCGCGGTTGTACTGCCCCATGGAACCGGTAAGAAGGTGCGCGTACTTGTATTCGCGAAGAACGCCAAGGCTGACGAGGCTGTAGCGGCAGGCGCAGAGTACGTTGGCGCGGAGGAGCTGGTGCCGAAGATCCAGAACGAAGGATGGCTGGATTTTGACGTGGTAGTGGCTACCCCGGATATGATGGGCGTTGTGGGACGTCTGGGCCGTATCCTTGGACCGAAGGGCCTGATGCCCAACCCCAAGGCCGGTACCGTAACTATGGATGTGACCAAAGCGGTAAACGATATCAAAGCCGGTAAGATTGAATACAGATTGGACAAGACCAACATTATTCACGTGCCAATTGGAAAAGCTTCTTTCACAGAAGAGCAGTTGACGGACAACTTCCAGACGCTTATGGAGGCAATCATCAAGGCGAAACCCGCCGCCCTGAAGGGACAGTATCTGAGAAGCGTAACCATCGCTCCCACCATGGGCCCGGGCGTTAAGCTGAATCCGGTGAAGCTGGTATAAAAAAGTTACTATTCACAGCTGTTTCAAAAATGGCAGGGGATGTGTCGTGCTTGCGCGTAAGCATCCCCTGCCATTTCTGAAACTGGACTGTGAAGCAGTCACTGAAAAAGAAAAAGTAAAAAAACCTTTGACATTCCTCGGCAAATGTGCTATCTTATCAAAGATGACTGCCGAAGACAGCAGGTGCCGCAAGGCATAAGGAGAAAACGCCTGCCGAGGAGAACCTATTCTTTTTGAAGGAATGATACCCTCTCTGTCTGCGTGGACAGAGAGGGTTTTCTAATTGCGGCGGTACACAAATCTATAAGGAGGTGCACCATTCATGGCAAAAGTTGAACTGAAAAAACCGATTGTGGAAGAGATTTCTGCAAACGTGAAGGATGCTGAGTCTGTGGTTCTGGTCAGCTACTGCGGAATTGACGTGGCAGCAGACACCGCTCTGCGTAAAGAACTCAGAGAAGCTGGCGTGATCTACAAAGTGTACAAAAACACGATGATGAACTTCGCCTTCAAGGGAACTGAGTATGAGCCCCTTTGCGAGCATCTGGAAGGCCCCAACGCCATCGCCATTTCCAAGGACGATGCTACGGCTCCCGCCAGAATCATCGCGAAGTACGCAAAGACTGTTCCCACTCTGAAAATGATTGCAGGTGTGGTTGAGGGCAGCTACTACGATGAGAAGGGCGTAAATGCGCTGGCAGCTGTTCCGTCCAGAGAAGAACTTCTTGGCAAACTGCTTGGAAGCATCCAGTCACCCATCGCCAACTTGGCTCGTGTGCTTAATCAGATTGCTGAGTCCAAGGGCGCTGAGGCGTAACAATAGCTTGGGCGCAGCCGGAGTAGGAGAGCGTAAGATCCGGGTC
>DBFBJF010000345.1:0-12669 GCA_048203265.1 Candidatus Merdiplasma sp. | reverse complement strand
TTCCTGACAACCAACAACCTGCTGAATCTGCTTAGAACCTGCGCCACCAACTGCTATCTGGCAATCGGCGTGCAGATGGCCATCATCCTGGCAGGTATCGACCTGACCGGCGGTGCGCTGGCTGCCTTCACGGGCGTGATGACAGTTGCCGCTTTTCAATGGTGGGGGATGCCTGTCTGGGCGGCTGTTGCCATGGGTATCCTCTTCGGTCTGGTGATCGGATTTGTTAATGGCGTAATTGTGGCCTACACTGGAATCCATCCTTTTGTAGTGACACTGGCCATGCAGTCCATCTGCCGTGGTACCGCCTATCTGGTTGCAAACGGATCTCCGGTGACCGCTTACGGCCAGGATGCCTTTGCTCAGATTGGTCAGGGATCTCTGGGACCGGTGCCGCTTCCGGTTGTGTATATGATTATTTTCCTGATTCTGGACTACTTCTTCCTGAATAAGACCAAGACAGGACGTCATATTTACGCGGTGGGAGGCAACGAGGTGTCAGCCCGTTTCTCCGGCATCAATGTAAATAAGATCAAGATTTTGGTATGGTCCATCAGTGGTACGCTGGCAGGTTTCTGTGGCGTTGTGCTGGCGTCCAGAATGTCTTCCGGTCAGCCGGACACAGGACAGGGGTATGAGACGGACGCTATCGCTGCGGCTGTGCTGGGCGGCACATCTTTCTTCGGCGGCACTGGTTCTGTGGGCGGCCTGCTGATTGGTGTGCTGATTATCGGCCTGATTTCCAACGGTCTGAACCTGATGCACGTAAACTCCTACTGGCAGTATGTGCTGAAGGGCATTATCATCATCGCGGCTGTATATGTAGACATGATTAAGCAGAAGAAACAGAACGCCGCAAAATAATTTGACATCACGTTACTATTCACAGCCGTTTCAGAATTGACAACAGATGTGAATAGTAACCACGCATTGCAAAATAAAGGAGGATTATTATGGACAGCAACAAGAAAAAGGAATTGGATTTATGGGCAGCCAAAATCCGCAGGACTGCGCTGCAGACGATCCAGACAGCCGGATCCGGCCATATCGGAGGCTCGTTTTCTCTGGGAGAAATCCTGTCCGTGTTATACTTTGACAAAATGAACATCGATCCGAAGGATCCGAAAAAAGCAGACCGGGACAGACTGGTGTTGTCCAAGGGGCACTGCTCTCCGGCGCTGTATGCTACTCTGGCGCTGAGAGGTTTCTTTCCGGTGGAGCATCTGTCTACCTTCCGGAAGATTGACAGTGATCTTTCCGGCCATGTAGAGATTCATGTGCCCGGTGTGGACATGTCTGCCGGCTCTCTGGGACAGGGACTCTCTGTGGCCTTGGGCATGGCAATGTACAGCAAAGCCAATCACGTGGGAAATCGCGCGTTCTGTATTCTTGGCGATGGAGAGATCCAGGAAGGACAGGTATGGGAGGCGGCTATGTGCGCCGGTTTTTATAAAGCGG
This sequence comes from Candidatus Merdiplasma sp., assembly GCA_048203265.1. Lineage (GTDB taxonomy): Bacteria > Bacillota > Clostridia > Lachnospirales > Lachnospiraceae > Merdiplasma. The sequence goes on along the minus strand of DBFBJF010000345.1, from coordinate 11,211 downwards.
ACAATTTGATTGCTTTTGTGGATAACAACAAGCTGCAGCTGGATGGTTCTCTGGAAGAAGTCATGTCTCCCTATCCTATCGGCGATAAGTTCAAGGCCTTTGGCTGGAATGTGATTGAGGTGGATGGACACGATGTGGAGCAGGTGGCGGATGCCGTGGAGTTGGCCTCCTGCATGAAGGGGAAACCTACTATGATTGTTGCCGAGACAGTAAAGGGGAAAGGCGTTTCTCTGTTTGAAAACAATGTGGATTTCCATGGAGGTCAGCCGAAACCGGAGCAGTGGCCGGCCTGCTTTGCCGAATTAGACGCTAGAATTGCAGAACTGGAGGGGTAAAAGATGGGAGAGAATATTTCAACAAGAGAAGCATACGGCCGAGCTCTGGTGGAGTTTGGCAATGACGAGAAAATTTATGTGTTTGACGCTGACCTGAAAAAGTGTACAATGACTATGTACTTTGCGGAAAAGTATCCGGAGCGCTTTTTTAACATTGGAATCGCGGAGGCAAATATGGTGGACATTGCTGCCGGGTTTGCCACCTGCGGTGCCACAGCGCTGGTACATACTTTTGCGATTTTCGCTTCCGGCCGGGTCTATGATCAGGTGAGAAATGATGTGGCGTATCCCGGATTGAACGTGAAGGTGATCGGAAGCCATGCCGGACTGACGGTGGGCGAGGACGGCGCCACCCATCAGTGCATTGAGGATATCAGCCTGATGCGCACCATTCCGGGGATGACTGTGATCGTGCCCTGCGATTCCAATGAGGTTCGCCTGGCCACCAAGGCGATGCTGGACTATCAGGGACCCTGCTATTTCAGAACGGGCAGACCGGCGGTGGAGTGTGTCACCGATACGTTTGCGGATTACAAATTTGAGATCGGCAAAGGGGTGCAGCTGGTGGATGGCAGCGATGTGACGATTATCGCCTGCGGTCTGATGGTTCAGGAGGCACTGAAAGCGCAGAAACTGCTGGAGGCGGAAGGCATCAGCGCGAGAGTAATTGACATGCATACCATCAAACCCATCGACCGTGACATCATTGTGAAAGCGGCCAAGGAGACAGGGGCCATTGTGACTGCGGAGGAGCATAACGTCATCGGCGGTCTGGGCGCTGCTGTGTCTGAGGTTCTGGTTCAGACGGAAAATGTGCCTATGGAGTTTGTAGGAGTGGAGGACATTTTCGGCCATTCCGCGGCACCGAAGGTTCTGCTGGAGAAATATGGATTGACACCGGAAAACATTGCGGCCAAAGCGAAAAAGGCAATATCCAGAAAATAAATGAAACGAAATGGAATGAATGAAATATGGGCAGAAAATATGTGATAGGTGTGGATTTTGGAAGTGATTCCTCCAGGGCGATTGTAGTGGATGCTGTGACCGGAGAAACTGTGGGGAGCGGTGTGGCCTTTTATTCCAGGTGGAAACAGGGCCTTTACCAGCATCCGGAACAGGGAATTTTCCGTCAGCATCCTCTGGATTATCTGGAAGCCATCGAAACGTGTATCACAGAGGCGTTGAAGTCTCTGAGCCCGGAGGACAGAGAACAGGTGATTGGGATTGGGGTGGATACCACAGGATCAACCCCTGTCCCGGTGAACCGAGAGGGAACGCCGTTGGCTCTGCTGGAAGGCTTTGAGGAAAATGAGAATGCCATGTTCCATCTCTGGAAGGATCATTCCGCCTTTGCGGAGGCCGAGGAGATCAATCAGGTCTTTGAGCATGGAGGGGAGACAGATTATACAAAGTACCAGGGAAAGTACTGCGCGGAATGGTACTGGGCCAAAATTCTGCACACGGTTCGCACGGATGAGAAGATTCGGAACGCGGCCTACACCTGGGAGGAGCACAGTGACTGGATGGTAGGCGTGCTGTGCGGTGAAACGCGGCCGGAACACATATTCCACGGAGCTTGCGCCGCCGGTCACAAAGCCTACTGGAACAGCGAGTGGGGTGGGCTTCCCCCGGCCTATATTTTAGAAAAGCTGGATCCTTATCTGGTTCTGGTGCGGGATCGCTACGGAAATGCTCCCCAGCCAGCCGTGGTGAAAGCTGGAAACTTGTGCGAGGAATGGGCCGGGCGTCTGGGGCTGAGCCAAAATGTGGTGGTTTCCGGCAGCTCCTTTGACGCCCATGCAGGGGCTGTGGGCGGAGGAATCCGGGAGAAAACCATGGTCTGCACCATGGGTACCTCCGCAGTGGATATGATTGTGGAGAAGGCGGAAAACCTGAGGGGAAAGAATATTAAGCGATTCTGCTGTCAGGCGGAGAATTCCATCCTGCCGGATCTGGTGGGAGTGGAGACAGGACAGGCGGCCTTCGGTGATATTTTTGCCTGGTTTAAAAGACTGCTGATGTGGCCGGTGGAGCGTATGAAGGAAACCATGGAACCGGAGGTCTATCAAAAGCTGTACCGGACCATGGACGACCGAATGCTGGTGGATCTGCAGAAGACAGCGGAAGCGCTGCCGGATGATCCCTTTCCCATTGCGTTGGATTGGTTTAACGGCCGGCGCTATCCGGATACGGATGATTTTCAGAAAGCGGCAATCGGCGGACTGCGCTTGGGAATGGAGCCCCCTTATCTGTACCGTGCGCTGGTGTTTGGAGCAGTCTGCGGAATGAAGCGGATTGTGGACGGGTTTGAAAGCCAGGGAATAGAGATACACAACGTGATTGCGGTGGGCGGGATCTCCAAGAAGTCCGGCTACGTGATGCAGATGATGGCGGATGTGCTGGGAAAAAGCGTTGCCATCGTGGATGCGGATCAGACCTGTGCCTTGGGAGCGGCAATCTACGCGGCCGTGGGAAGTGGGATCTATGCTACCGTCTCTGAAGCCAGCGATCACCTGGCGGCCAAAGAAATCCGTAAGTTTGAAGCGAGAAGCGAGCGGCATGAGTTTTATATGAAACATTATGCAGAATATATCCGGCTGGCTGAATTTGCGGATGGATGGAAAGTGTAATAAGTTTGGCACTCTGTTTGATACAGGGTGCCTTTTTGTATCACGAAAAATGCCTTGAAATTCCTATGGAAAAAACTTTCTGTTTCATAGGCGGGGGCTGCCGCATTGATGAGGAGATGAAGTTATCATGACAAATTAATAGTATAATCATGCATTAATAAAAAGCGGCGAGAAATAAATATGCAACAAAATGTTGCGTTTGTCTGTGCTTAAACGTAAATTTAACAAAACAACATAGACTTTATCTCAAAAATGAAACGATCTGTTTCATAAAGAAAGAAAATGTTGAATAATATTTATAAAAATGATAAGATATTAATATCGCTGAGAGGACAACATCAGGATTATAAAACATTTCTACAAAAGCGGGAGGGCTTTTTCTATGTCATGTATGGACCAATTCACAAATGCACATGTCTATTATTTCTGCCTGAAATTCAATTCAAAACGTCTGGCCGATGAGCGGGATAAGAAGAAATTTCTTGATCTTGTCCTCCGGCGGCAAAGAGAAAACTGCGTCCAAGTGTTTGCTTTTGCCGTTCTCGATGACGAGGCTTATTTCGCAGCGGGGTTTCCCAAGCCACTTCGCGAGAGTGACAGCGGCAGGCTGGAACGATTATGTGAGGACTGGAGCGAGGGAGGCTGTCCGGAAGACGGACGGCGGGTAAAGGCGGCAGATCCTGGAACAATGGAGATTATTCCGGTAGAGTCAATGGAAGAATTGCTGCGAATTTGTGTGAATATTCATCTTCTGCCCGTGAAGCAGGGCTACGTAAAATTGGCCAGTGATTACTGGTGGAGCAGCCTGAAGACCTACAGAGGAACTTACCTTTGGGAGAATGTCAATGAGGAACCGCTGCTGCGCTATCTGGATTCCAATGTAGAGACGGGGCGGCGCCGGTTCATCCGCCTGCATCAGGAGGCAGGGGAAAAGACGCGGGACGAGCAGAAAAAACAGAAAAATACGAATTTCCTAAGAGTTTCTGAAATTTCCTCCAAGGCTGTGACAAATTACGGGAATGATGATACAATAAGCCTGCTTGCAGAGGAACAGACTCTGGAAGTGGAAACTGGAGATAACAGTTTGCAGACGGGAGGAGTTTACAGTGAGAAGAAAGATAAAACTGCTGTGTGCGGTGGTGCTGGCTGCTGCGGCATTGACAGCCTGTACACGGGCAGATCAGAATAACGGTACAACGGGAAGCGGCGGGAACACAGGAAGCGGAACTGCGACGGCAGAGACAGCTGCCTCGCAATCTGAGACGGCGCCTGAGACTGCGGCGCCGGAGGGCGGGGAGGAAGCCCCGGCCCAGAGTGGAGAGGGTTCCGGAGCAGAGAATACCCAGACTGCCGGCGCGCAGGGGACAGAGACGGCGTCTGAGACGCCGGCAGCCGTCCCGGAGACGGCGGAGGAAGTCACTGAAGACGAAACAGAAGCAGAGACGGAACAGGAGAGTGAGACCATGGCGGCGGAGGAAAATTACTCTGACGAGGAATGGGACGAGCTGAATGAGGCGGAGAGCGTTGACTGGAACGGCACCTTTACCAGCGCGGAGGGCGAGACGCTGAGCATATCTGTGGTGGATGCGGATCATATTTCCTTTGCGTTTACCAATGCAGGAGTATCCGGCGAGGCGGAAGTAAGCGGAGCCCAGGCAGTTTACCACGGCGATGACTACCATGTGGTGGTGTTTGATTTTGTGGCCGACTCTGTGGAGGTGAGCGTACTCAGCGAGGAAGATTACGATACGTCCGGATCCCCCATGAACGGGACATACACCAGAGATTAAGGGACGGAAGGGACAGTGCGGAACTGCCTGCGGGAAGAAGGGAGACCGCCGGTAAAGGCCAGGGGCTTTTTTGCCCGTGACATAGAGACGGGAGAAGTAAAAAAGTTTTTTTCATTGCGAGAAAAAAGTGCTTGACTTTTATGGGCGGTTGATTGTATAATAGCGGAGCGAGTTGAAATTCGGCTTGCAAAAATGGGATCTTAGCTCAGCTGGGAGAGCATCTGCCTTACAAGCAGAGGGTCATAGGTTCGAGCCCTATAGGTCCCATAGAATTTCAAACTTCATAATATGGCGGAATAGCTCAGCTGGCTAGAGCACACGGTTCATACCCGTGGTGTCGAGAGTTCAAGTCTCCCTTCCGCTACTGAAAAACCACTGAATGTTCAGTGGTTTTTTGTTGTGGAGAATTCTTTTGAGATTCCCATGGCACAAAACTCCATTTTCTATTGACAGTATATACTATGTATAATATAGTATTATGTATTAGGAGAGAAACTATGGATACACAGATCAGAAAAGGTTTGCTGGAATACTGTGTTCTGGCGGCACTGCGGGCCGGAGATTCCTATGGCTATCAGATGCTAAAGGATATTTCAGAGTATGTAACCATGTCGGAGTCCACGCTCTATCCCATACTGCGCAGGCTGGAGCTGGCAGGCAAGGTGGAGGCCTACACGATGGAATACAACGGACGGCTGAGAAAATATTTCCATATGACGGAGAAGGGTAGAGCGCACCTGAATGCTTTTGTGGAGGAGCGGCAGGAGATTATGAAACTGCTAGATTATATCGGAGGGGGAGAAGAACGGTGACAAGGAAGCAATTTCTGAAAAAATTGGGGAAACAGCTGGCAGGGCTGAAGCGCCGGGAGCGCAGCCGTTATCTAGCGGATTATGACGAGATGATATCAGATTTGATGGAACATGGCCTGACGGAGGAGGACGCGGTGGGGCATCTAGGGGGCGTGGAAAAAATAGCCGGTGAAATTATGGAGGAAGCCCCGCAGGAGGCCCGCAGCCATCTTGACCTGCCGGGGATGGTCCTCACGGTGATATCTCTGCTGCTGCTGATTTTTTCTTTTTATGAGCTGATGACATTCGGTGTGTTCTTTCGGGAGAGTGCCCCTTGGCCTTGGGTGGGAGAATCCGTGAGCATAATCGGAGGAGCGGATGGCCCCACCAGCATTTTTCTGGCTGGCAAGGTAAGCTGGCCTGTGGGTCTGTATGTGGTGACCGGATGCTGTGTCATTGTGACCGTGCTGTACCTCTTCCGAAAATACAGGAAGAAGAAATAGGACACCGGTTCCCGCCGTGTTTCCTTACACGACGGGATTGCTTAAGGTTCCGATGCCCTCAATCTCGCAGGTGACCACATCTCCCGGTTTCAGGAAACGGGGAGGGTCAAAGCCCATGCCGGCTCCGGCGGGGGTGCCCATGGAGATGATGGTGCCCGCTTTTAAGGTCATTCCATGGCTGAGTTCCTGGATGACCTGGGGAATGGAGAAGATCAGAAGATCTGTGGAGCTGTCCTGGCGCAGTTCGCCGTTGACCCGGGAGGAAATATGCAGAACGGGAGGCCGCTGAAATTCCTCTTCCGTGACAATCCAGGGCCCCATAGGGCAGAAGCCGTCCATGCTTTTGCCGAAATACCATTGCTTGTGCCGGGTCTGGATTTCCCTGGCACTGATGTCGTTTAGAATGGTGTACCCGAATACATAGTCAAAGGCCTGACTGGCGGAAACACAGCGGGCGTCCTTTCCGATGATGACCGCCAGCTCTACCTCATAGTCCAGGCGATCCAGAAGATCAAAGTGTCCCTGGATCGGGGAACCGCAGCCCACTGCTTCGTTGACCCGTTTGGAAAAATAAACGGCATACTGCCGGTTGGCGTCAAACACCTCCCCCTTGTAGCGGGCCGATTCCTGGGCGTGTGCAGCATAGTTGATGCCGAGGCAGATGATATCCTGCCGAGGTACCGGGATGGGAGCCAGCAGACGGATCTGATCCAGGGGAATGGAGGCGGAAGGATTGGCGCTTTGTTCCTTTAATAGAGCCAACTGATCCTGGGATATATGGAGGATCAGGTCGTTCATGGAGGAAAAATTCAGGCCGGCCTGAGCAATAGGGAAAATGGAGCGCTCATTCCGGCAGAGAACTCCCACAGCGGCTTTCTGGTTTTGATATTTGTAGGTAAGTAATTTCATAATGTCACTCCTTAAGCTTCGCGGAATAGGCGGAGCGTTTTTTAGATTATGATAGCATGGTAGCAAGTTCCGGGGGAAAAAGCAAGACGAGCTTTGACAGAAAATAGGATTTTGTCTTTACAGGGATAGACAATAATTGTAAAATGGAAAAGATCTTTTGTTACTATTCACAGCCGTTTCAGAATGTGAATAGTAACGATCTAAAATGTTATGAAAGGGAGAGGCTGATGAAGTATATGAAACAATTCTGCATCATCATGGGAGTATCGTTCCTGGGTGAGGTGCTGAAATATCTGATTCCGCTTCCGGTTCCGGCCAGCATCTACGGGCTGCTGCTCATGTTTGCCGGGCTGGTGACCGGGGTTATCCCGCTGGGCCAAGTGGAGGAGACCGCGGATTTTCTTGTGGCGATTATGCCTATGATGTTCATTCCAGCGGGGGTAGGACTAATGGTTGAATGGGATTCCCTGCGAGAAATTCTGGTGCCTTTTGCGGTGATTATCGTGGTGACCACGGTGCTGGTGATGGCGGTGACCGGACGGGCGACGCAATGGATGATCCGGCGGGAAGGAAAGGGAAACAGAAGAAAGGACACGGGAAAATCATGAGGGAATTTATAAGCGGATCTCTGTTTTTTGGGATGTTTGTCAGCGTTTTGGGGTATGAGATCGGACTGCTGGTTAAGAAGAAATGGAAATTGGCCATTCTGAATCCCCTGTTGATCTCTATTATCATGGTAATGCTGCTGCTGATCGCAACGGGAACCGACTATGACAGCTACAATGAAAGTGCGAAATATCTGAGCTATCTGCTGACGCCGGCCACAGTTTGCCTGGCAATTCCGCTTTATCGGGAGCTGGCGCAGCTGAAGCGCAACTGGAAGGCGATACTGGTGGGATCCCTGGCCGGTGTACTTACCAGCCTGGAAAGTGTACTGATGCTGGCTCTGCTTTTTGAGTTTACCCATGAACAGTACGTGACGCTTTTGCCCAAGTCTATTACCACGGCCATCGGTATGGGGGTTTCCGAGGAGATGGGGGGAATTGTGAACATTACAGTGGCAGCCATTGTGATTACAGGTATCCTGGGAAATATGATAGCAGAGTTCGTCTGCAAAATTTTTCGTATCCAGGAGCCGGTGGCAAAGGGGCTGGCCATCGGAAGCGCTGCCCACGCCATCGGTACCACCAAGGCAATGCAGATGGGCGAAGTGGAGGGTGCTATCAGCAGCCTCGCCATTGCGGTTTCCGGCCTGATCACTGTGGTGGGGGCTTCCATATTTGTCAACTTCCTTTGATAAATGGCTTGTACAGTTTATCAAAAAAAGGTATAATGTAAAGTATGAAAGCCGACGGAAAATCGGGGCTTTGACAGTCCGGTGCCGGCGCATAAAAAATCGGAGAAGGGTGGAAAGACAATGAAGAGAATTGGGCTTTTGACCAGCGGCGGCGATTGCCAGGCGCTGAATGCTACCATGCGGGGTGTGGTGAAGGGGTTGTCCAGCAATCTGGACGAGCTGGAAGTGTATGGTTTTATGAATGGCTATAAGGGCCTGATTTATGGGGATTACAGGCTTTTGACATCCAACGATTTCTCGGGTATCCTCACAAAGGGCGGGACGATTTTGGGGTCTTCCAGGCAGCCGTTTAAACTGATGCGGGTGCCGGATGAGAAGGGCGTGGACAAGGTGGACGCCATGAAGCAGAATTACTATAAGCTGCGGCTGGACTGCCTGGTGATTCTGGGAGGCAACGGCACTCAGAAGACCGCCAATCTTCTCAGGGAAGAGGGGTTGAATATCATCCATCTGCCTAAGACCATTGACAATGATATTTGGGGTACGGACATGACCTTTGGCTTCTACAGCGCAGTGAATGTTGCCACAGATGCCATTGACCGCATTCACACCACCGCATCGTCCCACAACCGGGTATTTATTGTGGAAATTATGGGACATAAAGTGGGCTGGCTGACCCTCTATGCGGGCATCGCCGGCGGCGCCGATATTATCCTGATCCCGGAGATTCCCTATCACATTGATAAGGTGATTGAGGCCATCGACAAGAGAACCAAGGCTGGCAAAGGCTTTACCGTCCTGGCGGTGGCAGAAGGAGCGATCTCTGCGGATGATGCGAAACTGAGCAAGAAAGAGCTGAAGAAAAAAATGGAGGGAAAGAAAAAACATCCCTCCGTTGCCTACGAGCTGGCCGAGCAGATACTGGAGAAGAGCGGCACAGAAGTCCGGATCACCGTGCCGGGGCATGTGCAGAGAGGCGGAAGCCCCTGTCCCTACGACCGGGTGCTGTCCACCAGAATCGGTGTGGCCGCAGCCAAGCTGATTATGGAAGAGCAGTATGGATACATGGTGGGTATTGTGAACGGCAAGATCAAGAAGGTGCCACTGGCGGAATGCGCAGGCAAACTGAAGATGGTATCTCCGGATGATCAGATCGTGAAGGAGGCAAAACTTCTTGGCTTAAGCTTCGGCGATTGACAGGAAGATAATATGGATTGAGTGAGAAACCATTGCCGTCCCAGGGCAAAGCGTGAGACGGCACTGGTTTTTTGTTTCGCAGGAGAAGTGCTGATTTCATCTGTGCTTCCTTAGAAAACTGGATTTTTATGAAACAAAAACTGTTATGGCATCAAAAAGCGCGGGAACAGGAGTGGGCAAAACTATGAGCTATACAGCGTTGTATCGGAAATTCCGGCCTGATACCTTCAGCGAGGTGAAGGGGCAGGATCATATTGTTACTACTTTAAAAAATCAGATTAAGATGGACCGTATCGGTCATGCCTACCTGTTCTGCGGGACCCGGGGAACAGGAAAGACTTCTGTGGCGAAGATTTTTGCCAAGGCGGTAAACTGTGAGCATCCTGTGGATGGAAATCCCTGTAATGAGTGCAGAACCTGCAGGGCGATCGCGGCGGGGTCTTCCATGAATGTGATTGAGATTGATGCAGCTTCCAACAACGGTGTGGACAATATCCGGGAGATCCGGGATGAGGTGGCCTACTCACCGGCGGAGGGGCGGTACAAGGTTTATATCATTGATGAGGTTCATATGCTGTCCATCGGCGCTTTCAACGCGCTCTTGAAAACCCTGGAGGAGCCGCCCTCCTATGTGATTTTCATATTGGCTACCACAGAGGCTCATAAAATTCCGGTTACCATTTTGTCCCGGTGCCAGCGGTATGATTTTAAACGGATTACCAGAGATGAGATTGCGGACCGACTGCGGGACCTGCTGGACAGAGAGCAGGTGGAAGCGGAGGAGAAGGCAATCCAGTATATTGCGAAAAAAGCTGATGGAGCCATGCGTGATGCTTTGAGCCTGGCGGATCAATGTATCTCCTTTTACCTTGGCCAGACCCTGACCTATGAGAAAGTGCTGGAGGTGCTGGGGGCGGTGGACACGGAGGTGTTCAGTCTTCTGCTGCGCCAGGTGCTGGAGGGCGATGTGGCGGCTGTGTTTGCCAACGTGGAAAACCTGATCATCCAGGGGCGCGATCTCACACAGCTGGTAAATGATTTTACCTGGTATTTGAGAAATCTGATGCTGCTGAAAGCGTCCGATGAGATGGAGGACAGTCTGGATATGTCGGCGGAAAACCTGGCGGCCCTGAAGGAGGAAGCGGGGATGGTGCGGGAGGATGCGCTGATGCGCTACATCCGTATATTTTCCGAACTGGCCAACCAGATGCGCTACTCGGTGAACAAGAGAGTTCTGCTGGAGGTGGCACTGATTAAATTGTGCCGGCCTCAGATGGAGCGGGATGAATTGTCCCTGGCGGAGCGGGTGCGCCGTCTGGAGAAGATGGTGGAGAGCGGCGCCGTCATTGCTGCGCCCCGGGAAGGCGGGACGCATATGCCAGCGGCCGGCATTCCTTCCGCCCGGGAGACAGCCGGGGAGAGCCGGGAGGAGTCGAGTGGGCAGCCGGTTGAAGACGAGGGAGGCATCCATTATCAGAAGGCGGCTCCTGCGGATCTTCAGCAGATCAAGACCATGTGGAGCAGCATTATTGCGGGGACTTCTCAGCGGTTTCGCATTGTGCTCTCCTCTGCACAGCTGAAGTTTAACACGGCGCCGGGGGCGGAAAATCAGCTGTATGTGGTGTTCTCCGATTTCCTTGGGGAGACGTATCTGAATAATCCCCAGAGCAAGGCGCAGCTGGAGGAACTGATTGCGGAGAAAACCGGGAAGCAGGCGGATGTGAGATTTATTCTGGCGGCGGATGAGTCTGTTCAGAAT
>DBFBJF010000344.1:0-2670 GCA_048203265.1 Candidatus Merdiplasma sp. | reverse complement strand
CCCTGACACTGGGGTGCGCCGGCGTATCCTTCGCCCAGGACGCACAGGAGGATGAGCTGAAAAAGGTGACGGTAATTTTGGACTATACGCCCAACACGAACCACACCGGTATGTATGTGGCGCTGGATAAAGGATACTATGAGGAAGAAGGACTGGATGTGGAGATTATTGAGCCCACAGACGGAGCTACGGCTACGCTGGTGGCTCAGCAGAAGGGAACCTTTGGCATCAGCTATCAGGAGGATGTAACGATTGCGCTTACCGCGGAGGATCCCCTTCCAATCAAGGCCATCGCCACTATTATCCAGCACAATACTTCCGGGTTTGTGTCACTGGCGGACAGCGGGATTGAGTCCCCGGCGGATTTTGAGGGGAAGACCTACGCAGGATGGGGCGGCCCGGGAGAGTCCGCGGTTCTGGAGGCATGCATGACCCAGGCGGGAGCGGATTTTTCCACTTTGAATATGGTGATCTCCGATGGAACGGGCTTTGAGGCTTTGGGTAAGAGCTGTGATATCATGTGGTTCTTTGAGGCCTGGGATTGTGTGCAGGCCCAGATGAACGGGGTGGAGCTTAATTATATGGCCTGCCGGGATCTGGATGAACGTCTGGACTATTACACTCCTGTCATTATCACCAGCGACGCGGTGATTGAGTCTGATCCGGAGATGATCAGCGCGTTCCTGCGTGCCACGGAGCGGGGATACCAGGATACCATCGCCGATCCGGACGCGGCAGCGGAGATCCTTTCCGCTCACGCTTCTGCCTACGATTTGGAGATGCTGAAAATTTCCCAGGAGTATCTGGCGGATAAGTTTATGGAAGATACGGATACCTGGGGGCTGATGAAGGATGAAGTGTGGGATAACTACGCTGCCTTCCTGCAGGAGTACGGCGTGATCGATGAAGCTATTCCGGCGTCCCAGTGCTATACCAATGAATTTCTGCCCCAGTAAAGGACAAGGATGAGAGGATGAACGGTGAAGCTGCAATGAAACTGAGTGTGAAAAATCTGAATTTCTCCTATGCGGATCAGACTGTGATCAGAGATCTGTCTTTTGATGTGAAGGATGGAGAATTTGTCAGTCTTCTTGGGCCTTCCGGCTGCGGAAAATCCACACTGCTCAATGTGCTGGCGGGCATTTTGACGCCCCAGAGCGGACAGATTTATATTGACGGAAAGCAGAGCGAGGGGATGAGCGGCCAGTTTGCTTATATGCCCCAGAACGATTTGCTCTTTCCCTGGAAGACCATACTGGACAACGTATGCCTGTATGGAGAGATTCACCATCGCAGGGACGAGATGCGCAGGAAGGCCCGGGAACAGATGGCCCGGTTTGGTTTAAGCGGCTGCGAAAAGAAATATCCGGATGAGCTCTCCGGGGGAATGCGTCAGAGGGCCGCTTTTCTGCGCACCACCCTGTGCGAGGCCGGGATCTATCTTCTGGATGAGCCCTTTGGGGCCCTGGATGTGATTACCAGGAGCGATATGCAGGATTGGCTCAAAGAGTTGTGCGTCAACTTAAAAAAGACCATCCTGCTGGTGACTCACGATACAGATGAAGCTATTTATCTGTCCGACCGCATCCTGATTTTGGGAGCAGGCGGGGAGGGAATCCGCAGAGAGGTTACCGTGACGGAGAAAAACAGAACCAGGGAGTGGCTGTACGAACAGGGCAGTTTGCGGGCGGAGATTCACCGTATCATCAAACAAAAGCCGGGACAGACGGAATAAGGAGAGAACGAGAATGGAAGGCTGTGAAAATTCACGTGATCTTTCCGGGCAAAGTCAGAAGACACAGATGCGCATGATTGATATGCATGCGCATTTGTCATGTCTGGAAGAGAATCCGGAGAGAAGAGATAAGGATACTTTGATAAAGGATGGGGGGCAGGAGATACAGGAAAGAGAAGCGGAAGGGATCCTCACCTGTTTTTGCGCCGGAACTCCAGGGCAGTGGGAGATATTGCGGCACTTTCAGGGCAGACGGGGCGTGCTGGCGGGATTTGGCATTCATCCCTGGTACGCGGATCAGTATCAGACGGAAATGGCCGTGACCGGGCTTAAAGAGTGTGATATGATAGGGGAGATCGGAATGGATTCCGTTTGGTGCCAGGTCCCGTTATCTGTGCAACAGAAGGTGCTGGAGCGGCAGCTTCAGGCGGCGGAGGAGCTGGAAAAACCGGTGGTGCTTCATACAAAGGGACAGGAACGCCGGATTGGGGAGATGATCCGGGGATTTCGTGGGAAAGTCTGTGTGCACTGGTATTCCGGAAAAGAAGAGGATCTGGACCCTTTTCTTGAGCAAGACTGCTACTTTACCCTGGGCCCCGACACAGCGGCACTCTGCCGGGGAGAATTTGGAGCAAAACACAGGGAGGAGGCCCGGGTGCGAGCCAGGATGATAAAAGAACTTTCTCCCAGCCGGCTGTTTGTGGAGACGGACGGCGTCAGCGCGGTGAAATGGGCGTTTGAGGAAGGAGAGACCGATTTCTCCGGTTTTTTGCGGGGAAAAAGGGAGGAGCTGGCCTTCCGGGTTCTGCGGGAAAATATGGAATACGCGGCAGCGCAGAAGGAACTTTCTTTTTCTGAGATGGAAGAGAGAATGAGGCGGAATTTGAAGGAATTCCTGAAACCGGGAAAGTAAGAGTGCCAGAGCAGGATAAATG
>DBFBJF010000343.1:0-3190 GCA_048203265.1 Candidatus Merdiplasma sp. | reverse complement strand
TGTTCCACGATTCAATTCGCAACAATATTTTGTTCGGAAAACCCGATGCCTCCGAGGAAGAAATAATTGCCGCCGCCAAAGCCGCCCGATGCCATGATTTTATTATGGCGCTCCCAGATGGCTATAACACAGTCGTTGGTGAGGGTGGCTCTACCCTATCTGGTGGAGAAAAGCAACGCATTTCGATTGCTCGGGCTATGCTAAAAAACGCCCCCATTGTCATCCTTGATGAAGCAACTGCCAGCATTGATCCAGAAAATGAACATCTTATTCAACAAGCCATCGGCAATCTTACTCACGGTAAAACCATTATTGTGATTGCCCATCGCCTTGCGACTATTGAAAGCGCAGATCAGATCTTGGTGATTGATGAGGGAAAGGTTGTCCAAAGGGGAACGCATCAGCAGCTTGTCTCGCAAAATGGGTTGTATAAACGATTTATCTCCATCCGCGAACAAGCTGAGGGTTGGGCCATTGGATAAACAGAGGATGGACGAAAGGGACAATTATATATGAATAGTAAATGGACTGGTAAAGATTTCGGGATTACAGCCGGGATTTCCTTGGTTTACTTTATGATAACCATGGTGGTCATGATGTCCGGGGCACTTACGCCCATTCTGTGGATTTTTATGCCAGCTCTCATTGGTTTTTTTACGGGAATCCCATATCTGTATATTGTGGCAAAGGAAGCGAAACCCGGTGTTGTGTTTTTAATGAACCTGATCGTAGGTGTAATCTATTTTATTGCCGGGGAACTCTCCAATCTGGTCATTGTTACCTTAATTATCACCACCGTACTTGCAGAGGGCATACGGAAAGTTGGCGGTTACCACAATCTTAAGACGACACTCCTTAGTCATGTCATATTTTCCTTTGGTATGTTCGGTAATCCTCTCTATATCTGGGCGTTCCCCGAATACACGGTTACACGCGCCACAGAGGAAATGTCGGCCGAATATGCGACAGTCATGCAGAATGTTGCGCAGATATGGATGCTGCCGGTTATGATTGCTGCAACTGTTGTACTGGCTCTGGTGGGCAGTATGCTTGGGAAAACAGTTCTAAAAAAACAACTTTCCAGCGCTGCGCTGATCTGAATGAAGGGAATCCTGTTCCTAAAGGAAGGAGACCAACCATGCTGACATCTATGGATAAACGCACCGTAAAACTTCACGCATCCGGCGAAGATTATCTGGAGACCATCCTTGTTCTTCAAAAGAAACTCGGCATGGTACGCTCCGTAGATGTGGCCCGGCACATGGAGGTGTCCAAGCCCAGCGTGTGCCATGCGGTGGCGACCCTGCGGGACGGTGGATTTCTCACGATGGACGAGGATTATTTCCTTCACCTGACCGATGCAGGTAGGGAAGTGGCGGAACAAATCTACGAAAAGCACCGCTTCTTTACAAAAATGCTGACAAATGCTGGGGTAGACCCCATTGCTGCCGAGCGGGACGCCTGCCGGATTGAGCATGTCATCAGCGAGGAAACCTTTGAGCGGTTGAAAGTTGCTCATAAACAGAGCGAGAAAGCGGTGATATCATCGGACGAGTCATGATTTTGGAGCTGCACGAAAGAGATACGGAAGTTTTGGAGCAGATTCTGTCTATCCTCAAAAACCACCCTGAGATAGAAAAAATCGAGGTCGACGAAGAACCGATGGTATCGCTCCCCGGTCTTGAGATTTTTCCGCGCAGACGAAAGGTCTTTCGGGATCGACAGGAGATTCAGCTTACCACAAAAGAATATCGGATTCTCCTGCTGCTGGCCGCCAATAAAGGCCATGTGCTGACCTATGCACAGATTTACGAACAGGTCTGGGGCGATTTCACCACAGGAAATGAGAACAATACAATAGGTTTTCATATCTGCAACCTGCGCGAGAAGCTGTATCGGGCTAATCCAGATGCCCCATTCTACATTCGCTCTGTGCGAGAGGTCGGATACTGCCTGGATATCGATGAACCATAATTTCACCACCAGTCCCTATACCATAGATGTCTTTTCTCTGCTCTAAATCTCCGTTAGAGTAAGTCCTTCTGGGTGGTTCACAATGAACCGCCCCTGGGTCCAGCGAATGGGCGCAGTTCTCCCTTGGCGGAAGATTCAGAGAGTGGTTTGTACTACATTTTGGTACAAACCACTCTCCCTTTTATTTTACGGTATAGAGATTGGAGGTGCTGCTCCCATTCGGCCTGTGCCGGGAATCCTTTTGGAGATAGCCGTGCTGCTCCAGATCATGCAGTGCCCGCTTGACCGTGGAGCGGGACAGCTTCATGTCCGAGGCAATGGTCTTGATGCCCGGCCAGCACTTTCCCTCGGCATCGGAGCGATCCCGCAGGTACATATAGACCGCCTTCGCTCTGGAGGGAAGCTCAGTGTCGGCGTAAATCGTTCCGAAGTAGCTCATCGTTCCTCCTCTCCGAATGTCTTCATTTGCTTTCCTCTTTTTACAGCCCTCTCCTGAGCCGGAGCATGGGCGATGCCGCCCCGGCTGGATACCGCATAGCCGCGGCTTTCGTCCATCTCCTCCGGCTCACTGAGCTGCGGGAGATTCCGCTCCAGATCCACCCGGTTGGCATAGGCCACCGCTCGGTTGGCTCTCTCCGGCACCACATACGGCTCCCCGAAGGTAATGCCCCAGTTTAAGAAGAGCTGGAGCCGGGTCCGCATGGGATGGGTGCCGGTTTTCATGACAATGAAGCTGCCCTTGGGAATGGATTTCAGCTCGTCGGGCGTCAGCAGGGCGCGCTCCATCATCTGCAGGCTCTGGCTGGGATCGTTCTTGCCACGGCTCACCGAGCCGGAGAGGACGGTGCGGCTGCCCAGGGCTTTGGACAGCACCTCCGCAGTCTGGCTGTTGGGGGCGAAGCCGCCGAAGATGGTGTCCTGGCAGTTGTCCTGAATGATCTCGCAGCCCTCTTTCCCGTAGTTTTTTTCGAGCTGCGCTAAGGACTGGATGATCGGCACGAGCGTTAACCGGCGAGAGCGTCCAGCGGAGAAAAGGGGCAGGATATCAACCGGGGGCATGGTGCCGAATTCGTCACAGAAAAGCACCACCCGGTTTTTCAGCTTGCCGCCGTTCTCATCGGCCACAGCGAACAGCTCCCGGCTCAGGTTCTGGATCATGAGACCGGCCATGAAGTTCTTGGTTGTGTCTTCTTCCGGCAGGATCAGGAAGATGGCA
>DBFBJF010000342.1:0-2723 GCA_048203265.1 Candidatus Merdiplasma sp. | reverse complement strand
TGCGGACAGGAACCCGATCCTGGAACGTTCCGAGGTGTATTCCGGGGTGTACGGCAGGGCGAGCATCAATTTCTATGCTTTCAACAGCAACGGGAACAAAGGGATTGCCTGCGGCCTGAACAATCTGCAGAAGATCCGGGATGGGGAACCCCTTGGCGGCAAGAGCAGGGCGGAGGATGATTTTGCGGAAGAAGATGAGGACGATTTTCTTGATTGATTTCAAGGGCTTTGGGGCGGCGGAGCAATCTGCCGCCTCAGGTCAGGAGGGAGTGAAGCGGTATGGAGGAAATCTGGAAAGACATACCCGGATATGAAGGAAAATATCAGGTGAGCAGCATGGGCAATGTTAAGAGTCTGAGCAGGACAATTCACAGTTCAAATCAGTATGGCGAGTTTGAATTTCAAATAAAGGAGAGGGTATTAAGGCCAGGTCAACACAGTCGTGAGGGGCATCTTAGCGTTGTTTTAAACGATCCCCGGAAATCCTGTTTAGTGCATCAGCTTGTGATGCTGGCATTCGCAGGCGCACGGCCTCCAGGAATGGTAGTCTGTCACAACAATGGGAACCCAGCGGATAACCGACTTGAAAATTTGCGGTACGATACCCAGGCAGAAAACGTGCTGGATGTTTTGCATTCAGGAAGAGCTTGGAGAAAATTAACAGAGGATGATGTACAGGCGATCCGTTTTGGCGCATGGTGCGGTATTTCTGCAACGGAACTTGGTTTTATGTTTGGAGTGGCACACCAGACAATCAGCAAAGTATTGACAGGGAGGAGTTTTTCATGGCTGAAATAAAAAACCTGGAAATTGATATTGAGTCATTTTCGGATGTGGATTTAACCAAGTGCGGCGTTTATAAATATGCCTCCGCCCCGGATTTTGAAGTGATTCTCTTTGCCTATAGTGTGGATGGCGGTCCTGTGCGGCAGGTTGATCTTGCCTGCGGGGAGAAAATTCCGGCAGAGATCATCGCTGCCCTGGAGGATGACACGGTCACCAAATGGGCTTTCAATGCGAACTTTGAGCGCGTCTGCCTGTCCCGCTATCTGGGTTATCCGACAGGGGATTACCTGATGCCGGACTCCTGGCGCTGCTCCATGGTATGGGCGGCTTATCTGGGTTTGCCGCTGTCTCTGGAAGGCGTTGGAACCATGCTGGGTCTGGAAAAGCAGAAGCTGACGGAGGGAAAGAACCTTATTAAGTATTTCTGCCAGCCCTGCTCGCCGACTAAGTCCAATGGCGGACGCACCAGAAACCTTCCGGCAGACGCGCCGGAGAAGTGGGAGGCATTTAAGACATACAATATCCGGGATGTAGAAGTGGAAATGGCCATTCAGGCCAGGCTCTCCAATTATCCGGTACCGGAAAGCGTCTGGGAAGAATATCACCTTGACCAGGAGATCAACGACCGGGGCATTATGATCGACCGTCAATTGGTGGATCAGGCGCTCTTGATAGACGCGCAGTCAAAATCTGATTTGAAGGCGAGATTACAGGCAATGACGGGACTGGACAATCCGAATTCGGTTCAGCAGCTGAAAAGTTATCTCGCGGACCGCGGGATTGAGGCCGATAGTCTTGGAAAAAAAGAAGTGGCCGCTATGATAAAAACGGTTCCCGGTGATATTGCGGAAGTATTATCCCTTCGGCTGCAGCTTGCGAAGAGCAGCGTAAAGAAATATCAGGCAATGAGAAATTCAGCTTGTGAGGATGACCGGTGCCGCGGGATGTTCTTTTTTTACGGAGCCAACAGAACCGGAAGATTTTCGGGACGCATTGTACAGCTGCAAAATCTGCCCCAGAACCATATCCCTGACTTGGCGGAAGCCCGATCCCTTGTAAAGTGCGGCGGCTATGAGGCGCTGGAACTTCTGTATGAGAATATACCGGAGGTTCTGTCAGAACTGATCCGCACAGCATTTGTGCCGCAGCCGGGATATAAGTTCTGCGTGGCGGATTTTTCATCCATCGAGGCGCGGGTTCTGTCCTGGCTTGCCGGGGAGCGGTGGAGGATGGAAGTGTTTGCGGGGAATGGCGATATTTACTGCGCGTCAGCATCAGCGATGTTCGGGGTGGCGGTGGAAAAACACGGACGGAACGCGGAACTGCGGCAGAAGGGGAAGATCGCGGAATTGGCTTTGGGATACAGCGGATCTGTCGGCGCGCTGAAATCCATGGGCGCATTGGAGATGGGGCTTAAGGAAGAGGAACTTCAGCCGCTGGTGGATTCCTGGCGGACGGCGAATCCCAATATCGTCCGGTTCTGGTGGGATGTGGATCGGGCGGTAAAGAAGGCGGTGAAGCAGCGGGAACCGTCTGTCCTTCGGGAAATCCGTTTTGAATGCCGCAGCGGGATGCTGTTTATTATCCTGCCTTCCGGGAGAAGGCTTACCTATGTGAAGCCGAGAATCGGTGAGAACCGCTTCGGCGGTGAATCCGTGACCTATGAAGGCGTGAGCGCAACGAAGAAGTGGGAGCGGATCGAGAGCTACGGCCCGAAATTTGTGGAGAACATCGTGCAGGCCATATCCAGGGATATCCTCTGCTACGCTATGCGGACACTGTCACACTGCCGGATCTGCGCCCATGTGCATGATGAGTTGATCATTGAGTGCCGGAAGGATGCTTCCCTGGAAGCGATCTGTGAGCAGATGGGAAGGACGCCGCCCTGGGCGGAGGGGCTGGCTTTAAGAGCCGATGGCTACGAAACCGCGTTTTAT
>DBFBJF010000341.1:0-2787 GCA_048203265.1 Candidatus Merdiplasma sp. | reverse complement strand
GTGAGATGATATCGCCTGCCGCGTTTCGCGGCGGGCGGTATTTTTGCGCGATACGCCCGGAGGACGACCGCCGTGCTTGCACGAGCGGGCATCCGACGGGAAATGCATTCTCTTTTGCTTATGCGTCAGATATGTTATACTAATAAGGACGAAGAAAGGGGGAAGACGAATGTGCGTCAAAGCGCTGATCGTGGATGACAACTGGCTTGAGCAGGAGATGCTGAAGGAGGGCATCAACTGGGACAAATTACATATTTCCATTTGCGGGACTGCGCTGAATGGAAGACAGGAAATTGAGCTGTACCGAAATCTGCAGCCGGATTTGGTGATCGCGGACATCCAGATGCCCGGTATGGACGGTATCGAGATGGTTCGCCGGATTCGGGATATCGATGATACAGTGGCAGTGGTATTTTTATCGAATTACAGAAATTTTGAATATGCGAAAATCGGGTATTCTCTTCGGGTGAAGGATTACATTCTAAAGCAGGATATTGAATCAGAGGAGACGGAGCAGCTGTTGGAACGTCTGGTCAGGGAGATTGTGGAGAAAAAAGAGGAAGAAACCGAAGCGGGGGAAAAGACGGAGCCGGATGTGGACACCTCGGGTTACTCACAGCCGGTGCGGATGGCGATAGCGCATTTCAAGCAATATTACTATGAAAAGCAGCTTAGCATCAATCAGATTGCGGAGACCGTTCATCTGAGTCCTTCCAGGTTCCGCGCGGTTTTTCAGCAGGAAGTGGGATGCTCTCCCAAGCAGTATCTGAGCACACTGCGCCTGAAGGAGGCAGAACATCTGCTGTGAACCACCTACATGAAGTCGGATGAAATCGCGGACGCCACCGGCTATCAGAATGGAAATTATTTTCGAAAAATTTTCCAAAAGAAATATGGAATGACCCCAAAAGAGTTTCGCCAGCGGAGTATGGAATGAGACGGAAAAAAATAGAGGGAAAGTGGATTTTGCTGACGCTGGTTTTATGGGTTTTGGCCATGCTTCTGCTGTTTATTGTGACATTTCATAATCAGAAGGAGATGGAGACAGAGAATCTGGAAGTGATGAACCGCCAGGCAGTTCGGCAGATAAATCATGTGATGGAAGCGGTGGATCGCTTAAATGAGTACATAAAAAGCGATGAACAGTTGGAGACGCTGATGAAAACAGAGCGGCCATCCACCGGCAGAAACCGGATCGAGGATTTTTTAAATACCAGAAAAAACGCGGCGGCTCACGTGGAGGGAGTGGCGCTCTTGCTGGATGACGGGCAAAGCTACATAAACGTGGGGGCAGGGATACGTCCGGTATCCATCCGGAACAGTGAATGGTACCAAAGCTACAGTGAGATGACTGCCACCAGATATTATTCTCCTTTGGTGGACCGGTATGGGAATGGGGAGGGGGAGGAACGAAATTATGTCATCGCCGCCTACCCCTATGAGGCTGGGCGGGTCTCCGGGGATCTGCTGTTTCTGTGTCCGGTCTCTCCGTTTCTGGATATGCTGGAGGAGTATAAGGAAAAAGACATTCCGGTGTATGTCATCGGCCGCGGCGGGGACCTCATCTACACAAACCGGGAAGAGAATGACTGGATTTCACAGACTCATATGCAGGAGATACTCCATTCTTTAAGTTCATCTTATCATACGGTGAAGGACGCTTTGCTATGCACATACGTTTCGGACTGTACCCGCATTGGGGAGTGGAAGATCGTTTCGGGGCTGTCCTTTGAACATATTCTTTTTTACATGCTGCCCACCTATCTGTTCGCAGCGGTGCTGCTCAGCCTGATCTATGTGGGCTTCCTCACCCAGATTTTTTATCTGAAGGTGATCAAGAAGATGGACTACGCCTTTTTGGCCGCCCAGATCAATCCCCACTTTGTCTACAAGGCATTAAATACGATCGCGTATCTCTGCAAGAAGAGCAGAAATGAGCAGGCCGGTCAGGCAACCAGGGCGTTGGAGGACATTCTGAAGGACAAGCTGCGGGTGGATGAGGTGATGATCTATGATACCCTGCAGCGGGAACTGGAAGTGGTCCGGCAGTATATGCTGATTCAGAAGATTTATTATCATTCGGTTACGCTGGAGGAGAAGGTGGATCCGGAACTTTTGCAGATCATGATCCCCAAAAATATTCTCCAGCCGCTGGTGGAAAATGCGCTCTATCACGGACTGCTGCCGAATGTGGATGGGGACGGCAGGATCCGGGGCGGAGTCATACAGGTCTGTGCCAGAA
This sequence comes from Candidatus Merdiplasma sp., assembly GCA_048203265.1. Taxonomy (GTDB): domain Bacteria; phylum Bacillota; class Clostridia; order Lachnospirales; family Lachnospiraceae; genus Merdiplasma. Next base: position 545 of record DBFBJF010000341.1, on the reverse strand, counting down.
AGGAAAAAAAGAATATTCTGCTGAGTGTATCCGACAATGGGGTGGGAATGTCCCGGGAGCAGATCGATCAGGTGTTTTATGGCAGGGCCGATCATAAGAATATGCGGGGAGCTCACATTGGAATTGCCAACATCAAAAACCGTTTGAGCTACCTTCACCGTCTGCATTACAAAATGCAGGTGACAAGCAACCCGGGGGAAGGAACCACCGTTGTCATAAAAATCAGAAACGGAAAAATTATACAGGATTAAGGCTGAAAATGAAGAAGAGATGGATCATAATGGGAGTGGCAGGGATTCTGTTTCTGGGAGTCCTGCTGGGTGTGTCAAGTCAGTTTGCCATGCGGGATGAGAGAGCGGAAATCGGCGTTCTGATGCACAGCGGTGCATCAAGGCTATCGGAAGTCTCCTCAGAGTATGTGGATTTTCTGGACAGTATCCTGGATGGAAACATAAAAAAACTGGAGATATCGGACAATCAGGAAACGTTGAACGCGGCGGAACAATTTTGCGCGGAGGGCGGAGATGTGCTCATCAGCTGGGACG
>DBFBJF010000340.1:0-19264 GCA_048203265.1 Candidatus Merdiplasma sp. | reverse complement strand
CTGTAATATTTGACCTTACTCACCGTCTTATAGGTGCGGATCCTGACATAATAGCGCTTTCCCCTCTTCAGCCCTTTGATGACACGGCTGGTCTTCCCCTTCACCGTGACGGTCTTGGCATTCTGAAAGCTGCTGCTGGTGGAGTACTGGATCTGATACCCTGTAATGCCGGATACCTTTTTCCAGGTCACGCCCATCCGGCCTTTTGTGTTTGACACCACCTTGGTAAGAGATGCTTTTTTCGGGACAATATTAAAATAGATCTTCTTCGTTCCGGTATAGGATCCCTTTCCCTTTATGGTGATGACAGCCCTTCCAATATTTTTATTCTTGGAGTAGCTGATGGTATAGTCCTTATTTTTCGTCAGCTTAACCGATCCGTTTTTCACTGTCACACTGGGCGTTCTCTTTTTCCCGTTGTAGGTCTTGTTGGACACGCTGCTGTACTTCAGCGTTGCCACCGAAGTTTTCACAATTTTAAAGGTGACGGTTTTGCTTCCTGAATATATTCCCTTTCCGGTGATGGTCACAGAAGCCGTTCCCACATTTTTATTGTTCCGGTAAGTCAGTGTATAATCTGTTCCCTGTTTCAGCACCCGGCTGCCAAAGCTTACCTTTACCACCGGAGTAATGGCCTTCCCCGCATAGCTCTGGTTCGCGATAGATGCCACCGTGGCGCTGGCGATGGTGTTCCCCTTTCCGCATCGGCTGCACACTCCATTTACATAGGAGTGTCCCAGCGCTGCCTGCGCCGTCCGATAACTGCTCCCGCACCGGCTGCAGGTATAGGTCAGGTATCCCGCCGAAGTGCATGCAGCGCTGTTTGCCGTCTGGACATAAGTATGGCCCAGAGCCGATGTGTAGGATCCCTGCTGGGTATAGGAGGCCCCGCACCGGCTGCAGGTGTAGGTGATGGTGGTATAGCCTCCCGAAGTACAGGTGGGCGCCGTCACCTCACTTTTGGTCACCTGGTAATCATGCCCGAGAGCCAACCTCTCGCTGTCCCGGTAGGATATTCCGCACACACTGCAGGTATGCTCCGTATACCCCGGCTCGGTACAGGTAGGCACTGTTACCGTTCCCTCCCCATCATAATCGTGCCCCATGGCGTCACAGTAGACGATCCCCTGGGTCTCCAGATAGGGATAAACGAAAATCGTGGAGGCTCCCGAAGCGGAACCGCCGAAGTTGCCGGAGGAAACCCGGTTGGAAAACGTATTGGCCGCCAGGAAATACTGATAAGAGATGGAGGTATCCTTGTCATCCCAGGTGGCATCCACCAGATACCATTTTCCTCCGATCTGCACCCCATTCCACATGTGTCCTTCCGTCACCCCGTTCTGGGTCACGGTTCCTCCGATGCACACGCAGGGAATCCCCATCTGATCGCAGAGCACCTTGAAGCCCTTGGCATATCCCTCGCAGACCACTCCGGTTCCCACACTTCCCGGCAAAATAGCCCCCGCTGAGCAGAAAATCCGGTAATCCCCGGTCTGGGTGTAGTTGGAGTAGGAGGCAGAATCATAGTACAAGGTATCGCAGAGATAGTCATGAATCCCTCTCACCAGCTCCACTTCATCCCGGTATCCATCCCCATCATAATCAGCTCCCGCATAGATCTGCTGGGCCACCTGGGCCAGAGCGCTGTCATAGGCCCCTGTCATGGAGGCGGAATCTGCTCCAGAGAAGGCCACACCCGGGGTATACGTGACTTTCTCCAGATACCCCAGCCACCGGCCAGTAGTCTCATCGTAGACTTTCCCTGGAATGTAGGAGTATTTTCCGCCCCGGAACCAGAAAATCTCCGGATGGTCATACAAAAAGGCGTCCACTGAGGACTGCATGGCAAACCGGACCTCCGTCAGAAACTCCTGATAATCCTGGGTAGTCCGGTCCAGCAGATAGGTCCCGTTTTCCTGCAAAACCACCTCCGCGTCAAAGGTGATGGGAGACGTATCTAAGCTATAGGTCACATCCATACTGCCGCTCCCCCTGGCCGTCACATAGTAGTTCACCCTCTCATCGTACATCTTCCGGGCTGCGCCCTCCAACTGATTGCCAAAGCATCCGTCATAGGCTGCCAAGCTGAAGGTCATAATTCCCGCCGGGGCGCTGTCCGGAACCTCCACAGCATCCTTGAGGGTCACCGTCTCCTCCGGCTCCTGGCCGGGGATCATCTGGCGATCCGGATCTTCGATCAGACCATTCGTCTCTTCCTCAGTCGCTTCCTCGGTATCTGCCTCGATCGCTTCCTCAATCAGAGGAGTTTCCGTCTCTTCCTCCGTCTGGGTTTCCTGTTCTTCTTCCGGTTCCTGCGCAGTCTCCGTCTCCTGATTCCCATCCTCCAGAATCGTTCCTGCCGGCTGGCCCGCTCCATCCTCCAGGCCGGACTCATCCAGGATCAGTTCTTCCCATCCCGCATCTTCGGAAAGTCCGGCTTCCTCTGTCTCCTGCTCCACGGCCTGATTCCCGGAGAACTCCTCCGCCAGAAAACTTTCTTCCGGAATAATCTCCTCCGAAATCTCCTCCCCCAGAAGTTCCTCCGCCTCTGCCGCTGCGGTGAACATACCATTTCCCTGGGGAAGCATCCCTGTCTGTAAAAATAGCAGAAGGGCCAGAACGCATGCCGCTGTTCGCTTGATTCCTCTGTGTCCTTTTTTCATCTACTCCACCTCTGTCCCGGGATACCTGGCATCCCCTGCGTCAGTCCGGCTGTCATCCGGTCTGACATTTTGTTTTACAGTTCCTGAATATTTGTTGTTACTATTCACAGCCGTTTCAGAATTGACAGCAGGTGCGTCGTGCTTGCACGTAAGCATCTGTTGGCAATTCTGAAACCAGACTGTGAAGCAGTCACCCCGCCCACATAAGCAGTCTTAGCTCCGCAGGAGCGGGACTGGAGCCTCGAAGAGGCGACGAGTGCGCATGTGGGCGGGGCGGCTGTGAATAGTAACTTGTCACAAAAATCCTGTCTCAAAAGCTTCCCCTTTCCCTGGGATCTATTATATAATAATTTCAAAGCAAATTGCTGCACCAAGCTTGAAAGGAGAAGGTTTATGGAAAAGAATTATCGAGCTGAGCTGGTAGGCGTATTCGGCGATCCCGTGGACGGGAATCCCACCGGGGTGATGGAGGAAGCGGGTTTTGCCGCCCTGGGACTCAATTATCGCTATCTCACCTTAAAAGTCACCCCCGAAGATTTTGACATTGCCATGAAAAGCCTGAAAGCGCTTCACATGAAGGGCATCAATCTCACCATGCCCCATAAAATCGCGGTTCTTCCCTATCTGGATGAAATTTCTCCGGCGGCGAAAATTATCGGCGCGGTAAATACCATTGACATCCGGGAAGGCCGCCTGTTCGGTGACAATACCGATGGAAAGGGCTTTGTACAGGCTCTGGAGATGGAACAGGTCTCCCCCAGGGGCAAGCAGGTCACCATTCTGGGCGCCGGCGGCGCCTCCAAGGCCATCGCCGTGGAATGCGCGCTGGCAGGCGCCTCCAGCGTAACCATCATCAACCGCAGCGCCGCCCCCGGTCAGGAGCTGGCCCGCACCGTGTCAGAGCATACCAAGGCCAAAGCCGCCTATCTCCCCTGGGAAGCCCATCAGCCCATCCCGGAGGGAACAGACATCCTGATCAATGCCACCCCCATCGGCTTCCATCCGAATGTGACTCAGAAGCCGGATATTGACTACGACACCATCACGCCGAGCATGGTGGTTTCTGATGTGGTATTCAACCCCGATATCACCGAATTTTTAAAGACTGCTGCCCTCCGCGGAGCAAAGACAATCAGCGGTTTGGGGATGCTGGTATGCCAGGGCGCACTGAATTTCACCATCTGGACCGGCAGGGAAGCCCCCTATGAGGTCATGTACGATGCGCTGAAACGCGAATTTTGCTGATTGACCGCAGCAAAGATAAGGCCAAAAAAAGCGCGCTTCATAAAAGCCTGCCAGCTTTTATGAAGCGCTGTTTTTCTGCTTGCACGGATTTACGACCAGTACCGTACCACCTTGATCGGTGTCTGGTAATCGTAGTTCGAAATCTTGATTCCTCCCAGCGGATAGGGCTGAGAGTTGCTGGCATGAACAATCTGTCCGTTGCCTATGTATATGGCCACATGGCTGGCGTAATTGGAAGATCCGTAGAAAATCAAATCACCGGGAAGCATGCTGTCGGTGCTCACTGTCACGTCCTCCTTGTATCCTAAATTCACGTAGGAACTGCTGGGACCGTTCATCTGGTCATTCGCCACCCTCAGCAACTTGATCCCGTAGTTGGCAAACACCGTCTGCACAAACCCGGAGCAGTCCGCCCCCTTGGTCAGACTGGTGCCGCCGTACACGTAGGGATTTCCCACATACTTGATAGCAAATTTTGCCAGCTTGGAACCTGTGGTATTTCCGGTAATATTGATAGTTTTCTCCACCGTCACCACACCGTTCTTATTGATGGTATACTCTTTATCACTCACCGCTAAAGTCAGATTTGCTGCCATAATGCCGGTGGGATAAAAATAATACTTTTTATCACTGATCACCTGCAGTCCGGTCACCGCAGCCCCGTCAGAGCCGAAATAATACTGGTTTCCGCTGACGGTCTGCCAGCCTTTCAGCATGTTGCCCTTAGAGTCGTAACAATACTTCTTTCCTCCAATGGTCTGAATTCCGGCCGTCAATGTCTTGGATGTGCGGGCCCCATCGGAACCTACATAATACTGACCGATCCATTTATTCACAGCCATCTTGCCATTGCTCTCAAAGTAATAGTACTTTTTCTTAATCTTTACCCACTTGTTTTTCGCCGCCACACCGTTGCCGTTAAAATAATAGGTGGCTCCCCCAATCTTCTTCTTGGTGCTCTTTACCATGCGGCCGTTGGAGGTATTGAAATAGTAAAGCTTGCCGCTGATGGTCTTCAGTCCCTTATACAGCTTGCCGTCCTTGCCTGCGTAATACTTGTAGGATCCCTTGGTGAACCATTTGTTCACATTCAGAACACCGGTCTTGGTGTTGGCATAGTACTGGTCATTTCCATATTTGATCCAGCCCTTCATCAGGACACCGTTCTTCGTTTGACTGAAGTAATAATATTTATTCCCGATCTTTGTCACGCCCAGGCAGCGGGCGCCGTCCGATCCCACGTAATATTTCTTATTAATCCATTTGTTCTTCTGCAGAACCCCGTTTTTGTTCAGATAATAATATTTTCCGCTCAGTTTCTTCCAGCCGGTCACCTTCTCGCCGGTTTTCCGGTTGAAGAAATAGCGCTTTGTGCCGATGGTCTGCCAGCCGGTGGCCATAGCGCCGCTGCTGGTCAGGTACTTCTTACCCTTCCACGTATTGGTCTGCACCACGCCATTCTTGTTGGCGTAATATTTTTTATTTCCCACGGTAAACCAGCCCGTCTTCAACGCGCCGCTTCCCGGAGTCAGATAATATTTTTTCCCAGACAGGGTCAGCCAGCCGTAAACCTTCTGGCTGTTTCTGTCATAATAACATTTCACCCCGTTGTTGGAGACCCATCCCACGTTGTTCACAACGCCGGTAAACCGCCCGTCCTCGCCGACCCATTTGCCATCGATCCACTGGCTCACCGCCATGGTGCCGTCCTCCTGGAAGTAATACTGCCCCACCCACTTTTCCTGGGCCAGCACTCCCGTGGACTTGTCCGCGTAATAGACCTTTCCATTCGCCCGGATATAGCCATGCTGCCGGATACCGTTTTCATTCAGGTAGTAGGTCTTTTTCTTTATGGTGACAAAGCCGGTCTGCATCACGCCCTTGTCATTAAAGTAATATTTCAGAGAAGAGTTGCCGGACTTAATAGTCTGCCACCCGGTTCTGCGCGCTCCGTCGCTTCCCAGATAATAAACCTTGTCCTGTATCGTCTGCCACCCGGTACGCAGTTTGCCGTCCGTACCAAAATAATAATATTTCTTATTAATTTTGGCCCATCCGGTCTTCATAATACCGCTCTTGGAGAAATAATAGCGGGCCCCCTTAATGGTCTGCCAGCCCGTATAATATCCCGGAGCTTTGTTGGTGGTATACATCATTCCCTGAGATGTGCTCTTCCATGCCGCCTGGGCGCCAATCGGCAAAAGCGCACACAGCAGAAAACACAGCAGCGACCATGCGGCTAATTTCTTTTTCATATCTCTTTCCCTTCTCCCTGTCCCAAACTTTCTCCGAATCCCCCTCGGAAAAATCATTACGATTTTGTTAAATCTTATTTAAAATACTACTAAAAAAACGTAACAATGTCAATATCTTACAGAGAAATTTGCCGGCAGAATGGGCTAAAATTGTTACGTTTCACAGCCTAAAATTCAATCTGTGTGCAGAGAGCTCTGTATACGGGTTCCAAAACCCACACAGAGACTGAACCGCCCTGAACCGGGAACTCTCCCGCGCCGGTTTCATCCAGGATCACTGGCGTACTGAAATGTCCCAGGGCATCATACAAAGTGGCTCCGGCAAACCGGGCTCCCATCTCCATTCGCTTTGTTCCTTCCGATGAATCCGTCATCACCACCGCCATTCCGGAATTCGGATGCTCCCCATCCCCCGTCCTGACAAAACCCACCAGAGAGGAATCATCAAAGTAGTCTCTCTGCTCTCCGTAAGCCCACTCTTTCCGGAGTCTCAGCAGCGCCCGCAGTCCGGGCACAGGGGCAATTCCATCATGGGGGATCCCATAATAATCCCCATAGAATACGCAGGGAAGACCATCCGCCCTCAGCAGGATCAATGCGTAGGCGATGGGCTTAAACCAGGCAGGAATGAAGGAGACCAATGCCTGTCCCGGCTGAGTGTCATGATTATCCACAAAAGTCACAGCCCGGTCCGGCCGGGCCTTCACAAGGGAATCCCGGAAGAGCGCTCCCATATCAAAATTCCCATCGGAGGTCGCCGCCGACAAAAAGGCGAAATGCAGCGGCACATCAAAGAGAGCCATGCTGTCCCCCACCTCTTCCAGATACTTCAGCAATCGCTGCAGATCCGGTGACCAGTACTCGCCCACCGCAAACAGGTCTCTGCCGGCGTAGGCCCGCATCTGCTTCAACCAGTATTCGTAGAAATCGTAACTGATGTGTTTCACCGCATCCAGACGGAATCCGTCCATCCCCACCGTGTCAATGTACCATTTCCCCCAGTTTTCCAGCGCCTGCACCGTCTGGGGATTGTCCATATCCAGGTCCACCCCCATGAGATAATCATAATTTACATTCTCCGTATCCGTCTGCCGGCTCCATTCCTTTCCTTCAAATTTGTAAATGCCTCCCTGCTTGCTCTTCTCATCCCAGTCTGTCCCGCTGAAATTTTCGGCGCTCCAGCAAAAGTCCGAGTACTTTCCCTTGCGCCCCGGAAAAGTAAATTTCGTCCAGGCGGAAATCGTAAGATTCTCCCGCACGTCAAGTTCCCGGTTATGCTGGGCATTTTCCTCCGCTGCCACTTCTTCCGTCTCATCCGCTCCCATCATCTGATTCAGAACAATGTCCGTGAGTACCTCAATTCCCGCCTCCTTCAGGGCCTTCACCGCCTTCAGGTATTCCTCCCTGGTTCCGTACTTGGTTCTCACCGTGCCCTTCTGGTCAAATTCTCCCAGATCGTAGGTGTCATACACATCGTACCCCACACTCTTGGCGCCCCCTGCGCCTTTATAGGCGGGAGGCAGCCAGACCGCGTCGATTCCCGCTTCCTTCAGGGCCTTTGCCTGAGCCTCACATCGCTGCCAGTGAAGTCCGTTTTCCGGCAGATACCATTCAAAATACTGCATCAAAGTTTTATTTCCCATCCATGCTCCTCCATCAGCGCGCCGCGCAGCTTAGGGAAATGCTGATCCCCTCAGCGTTTCCTCAGATCACAGCTCATTTCATGCCACTCCTCGCCGCCCCAGCTGGAATTGGCCATCCCCCTATCCGCAAACCCCATCTTCTCATACATTTTCACCTTGTCCTGCAGGCAGGTAAGCAGCACCAGCTTTCGTCCCCGCTGCCGCTCCCTGTCCAGATACCGTGCCATCAACTCCGTAGCCAGTCCCTGCCTGCGATACTGGGGCAGAACGTCCAGTCCAAGGAGCATCACGTTCTTCCCGTCCGGATCATACAGATTGGCATCTGTAAAAAATTCATCCCGGAAAGTATCCTCATTCGTGGCCAGCCCATTTAAAAAGCCGGCCAGTTCTCCTGTCTCTTTGTCCACCGCTGCCAAAAACAGCTCCGGCGCCTTCGCTACCCGCTGCAGCATCATCCCCCGGCTGCAGGCCTCATTGGGTGGAAAGCAGATCTGCTCAATACGGGCCGCCTGCTCTCCCTCCCCGGGAAGAATGTTGCGAAAATCAAAGCGCTCAGAAAGGCCGCGGCTAGCTGTACGATCTTTGTTGTCCATATATTGATATTCCCTGTTCATAATTTCCTCCGTTCGTTATCAGCTTCCTCACTGCGGCGCATACTCTCCGTGCACCTTTTCCCAATCGCTGATAAACCGCACATTTACCTTCTCGTATTCGTTAAACAGCATATTTACCGTATCCTCGGTAAAATCCTCCGGTTCTATGGTTCCCTGATACCAGGGCTGCGAATTAAAATAGGCTGTCAACTCGCTGGACTGGAACTTTCTTCCGTGTCTGGCATAAATTTCATTTTTCGCGTAGCAGATCTGCTGAGGTGTCAAGGCCTCCAGGTCCGCCTCCGTCAGATACCGGCTGCTGCTGTCGGGAAGGATGTAATACCCCTGGGCCGCCTCCGTTTCCGTCGGAGAAACGGCCTGCTCCCCATTCGCCGCTGTACCGCTCTCTGTGCCAGTCTCTGCCAAACTGCTCTGGGTACGGTAGGTTCCCAGTGTGTTGCCATAATCATTCCGGATCAAAATCATAGTACTGATACTCGGATATGTGGTTATCACGCTGGAGAGAAACTGGATTTCCCCCTTCAGAGAGGTGTAAATCTGGGGCGGATAAATGACGTTATAAAGTACATAGTCCAGATCATCCTCCTGATTCACCCAAAGTCTGCTGTCAGCGGCTTCCAGCCCCCATTCCTCCAACAGGCTGCTGTAATACTGATAATACTGACGCTCCTCCTCCTTGGTCAGCATAGCGTAGGAAGCAGAGTCCTCAATCCAGTAGTAAGCGGAGTTTTCCCAGGTATTCAGCGGATCATCCTCCGCAAAGGAGCCGCAGAACACTCCGTATTCTCCCCCCGGCTCCGCATTCGCCTGGTGCACCACCACATCCCCGGCGCCCTGCTCCTGATATCCCATTCCCTTCTCAAACACAAACTGGGATCCGTCATAGCTGTATAACACTAAGCTGGTAATACTCTCATTCATCCGAAAATTATTATCCACCGCCACGTATCTCTTCCCGCCGTAAGCATAGGTAAAACAGCAGGTCTGAAGCATATGGAAATCTGCCAGATAACTTCCCGACAGTTCCACAATCTTTTCCGCCGCTTTTGTGATCTGGCCGGCAGTCTGATCCCTCTCGTACATCATCAAGTGAAGTTCCGTCTTGGCCGATGTGGCTGTGCCGCTCTCATCCGGGTTGGTTTCAAAGTATACCGCCAGCAGTTCCTCCTGCCCGTCTCCGTCAAAATCCATGCTGCTGGCGCTCAGCAGTCCTGTCACGTCCTGGCTGCCCCAGGATGTGCCCTGGCCGCTTCTCTCCACCGTAAAGGACTGCTCCTTAGTATCCATCAATCCGTACTGAGGCACTAAACTTTCCTGCAAAAAGGACGCATAATCTCCCTGATAAGTATCGGTCATTTCTCCGGAAGAAGCGGGAACCGTATCACCGGCATTTGGCTGGTCATCTTCCTTCCCGCCGGTAAAGCCGAACTGCTCCTGAACATTGTACAAGCCATAAAATCCAGCGGGAAGCGCGCTTTCTGTCTCCGCATTCAGCCCGGACCATGACAAAAAACTCTGGGCAACAGAAGAAACGGGCGTTCCCGGTAAATAGACAAGAAATTCCTTCGCCGCATTTAAACCGTAGGGTTCTGAATAAACATACCGTATCTCATCTTCGATGTAAGAATCCCCGATGGTTCCCTCCGTTTCCAGCGTCTCCAGATTCATGGAATATACATATTGATTCACCTGCACCGGTTCTGAAAATTTCCCGCTGAAATTGGAAAAATACACTGTTCCCTTCGGATAACCCTCTCCCGTACTCCCCATTTCGGAATCATGGTAGCTTCCGGTAAAAGTCCCATCCTCCGCAATGCTCAGCTGAGTCCCCCATGCCCCTACCCCACTGCTGAAAGTGAAAATTTCCGGAAGGGAGGCAAACAGATTCTGCCCTTCAGATGTAATCGTACCATCATCATATTCAGCGGCTGCCTCCGCATCCTGCCGGAAGGTACTGCTGGACACCTGTTCCGCTTCCTCCTGGGCCATGCAGGGCCCCGCCCATGCACAGGACAGAAGCAGGCCTGCCGCAGACAAAAGAAAAACCCGTCTGCTTTTCGTTTTCACCATAGTTTGCTGATTTTTCCCGATTATTATAGAAACAATTTTCTTGATTGTACCAAGTCTTTTCTTCATAACTGCTTTCCCTCTCTTCTTTTCAAGATCCGCTGCTTCCCTTCATTAAACTGCTCATAATTATTCTTTCTTAAGCGTACTCTCTTGCATGCTTGAACAAATCCTTTTTCTATACGTTTTATTATAAATTATTTATACTCCATTGTAAAACGAAATCCCCGCACAAATTCCTCGATCCTCCTATTTGTTATTTCAATCGTGTAATAATTCTTTATACAGTTTAAATTATTCACTTTATTCATATATTACCGTTTTTATCGTGCCGTCTTGCATAAAAAAAACCGTACAATAATTTCAATAAAGAAATTGTCAAATTTTGGAAAAAGGAGGCATTATATGGATGAAAAATTTATCCGGGACAGAATCACCCATCTGCGCTTGCAAAAAAATATCTCCGAATATAAGATGAGCCTGGACCTGGGACACAGCAAAAGCTACATCCAAAGCATCACTTCAGGCCGGGCAATGCCGTCCATGACCGAGTTTCTCTACATATGCGATTATTTGGGAGTAACTCCAAAAGATTTTTTTGATCCGCAGCTGCAAAACCCGGCCCTATTGGACCAAGCCATCGATGGGATAAAAGATCTCTCCGCTTCCGATCTCAATCTGCTCCTTTCCATAATCGACCGCTTTGCCAAGACATAGAAAGCGCCGGATCTGTGGCGGCTGTCATACTGACACGGCCACAGATCCGGCGCTTTCCGGCGTTTCCGTCTATATCAATTCAATCATCTGATTACAATTCTCTTATCTTCCCCCGTGCATCTTCTTAATCACCTTCAGCCTGGTGAATTCCTCACGGTCCTTCTCCTCCAGTGCATCGGCAATGCTCTTGGTCAAAGTCTCATACATGGGGATCGTAATATTTTTCAATGCATTGGCCCGCTTCTGGGTTTTACTGATGCTGGAAGCCAGCCGGTACGCGGAATTTTCCACTGTAGACAGCTTAATAGTCAGATCCTTCACCTGGTCGAAGGCGATTCTGGCTGCGTCCAGAGACTGCTTCGTGGAATAAAAAGAGTAGGTGGGGGTCACCGGGACCCTGTCATACTCCGCCAGGGGAATCTCCGTTCCCATGATACTCCTTGTCTTGATGCGAATGGAATCCTCCACCGGTACCGAGTAGGAGATTTCTTCCACATGGCTGATCCCCAGTTCAATATTGGCTTTCTGCAGAGCCGCATACGCAGTTCGGAACGTCTGATCAATCCTGGACTGTATCTCAGAAGCCTGACCGATCAGCTCCATCAGCTCCCGGATCAGAATGTTCCGCTTTTTGTCCATCAGCTCATAGCCCTGCTTTGCCAGCTGAAGAGAATTTTTCGCCGCAATCAGGTTGCCCTTGGTGGGAAATGATTTTGGATCCATTTGGTCACCTTCTTTCTGTATCACCTGCCGCGTTCTTGCCGCGGCGTGCGCGCCAGCCTCGCTGACTTCCTCTGCGCACGCCTGCGATTCTCCCATACTACAAGTCGGAGAAACTTATCCGCCGGCATGAGCCCGGGCTCGGAAGCTTCGCTCCCTCGCTCGCGGGCGTCGCCCGATAAAAGCGGCCACCGCCGGACAGCCCCGTGAACGGGCCCCCGGCGCTCTCCGCTTTTACCGTGCTCATGCCTTACGCGGATAGTATTTGTCGAGCAGCTTTGTATCTACACGGTCCAGAACTTCTTTGGGCAGCATGCCCAGAAGTTCCCAGCCCAAATCCAGGGTCTCCAGGATGGTCCGGTTCTCCTCCTCACCCTGACCCACGAATTTCTCCTCGAAGGCTTTTCCAAACTCCAGGTATTTTTTATCCAGGGGGGACAACTCATCCTCACCGATGACGGAGGCAAGGGCTCTGGCGTCTCCCACGGAAGCGTAGCAGGCAAAGAGCTGGTTTGCCACGTCCTGGTGATCCTCTCTGGTATATCCTTCACCGATGCCATCCTTCATCAGACGGGACAGGGAGGGCAGCACATTGATGGGCGGATAGATGCCGTTTCCGTTCATCTGACGGTCCAGCACGATCTGTCCCTCTGTAATATATCCGGTCAGGTCAGGGATCGGGTGGGTAATATCATCGTTGGGCATAGTCAGAATGGGAATCTGGGTTACAGAACCGTCCACGCCCTTTACAATGCCGGCGCGCTCGTAGATGGAGGCCAGCTCACTGTACAGGTAGCCCGGGTAGCCCTTTCTGGAAGGGATCTCTCCCTTGGAGGAAGACACCTCACGCATAGCCTCGGCAAAGCTGGTCATATCGGTCAGCACCACCAGAATATGCATATGCTTCTCAAAAGCCAGATACTCCGCGGCTGTCAGAGCCATCTTCGGAGTAATCAGACGCTCTGCCACCGGGTCATTGGCCAGATTCAAAAACATTACCACGTGATCAGATACACCGCTCTCATCGAAGGTGGTGCGGAAATACTCCGCCACATCGTACTTGACGCCCATGGCGGCAAACACGATGGCGAACTCCTCATCGGAATCCTCCCCCAGAGAAGCCTGCTTTACAATCTGGGCAGCCAGCCTGTCGTGAGGCAGACCGTTGCCGGAAAAGATGGGCAGCTTCTGGCCGCGGATCAGTGTGGTCAGTCCGTCAATAGCCGAGATACCGGTCCGGATATAGTTTCTGGGATACTCACGGGTCACCGGATTCAGGGGCAGACCATTGATGTCCCTCCTGGTTTCCGCCATAATAGGCCCCAGGTTGTCAATGGGCTGTCCGATTCCGTTGAAGGTCCGGCCCAGAATATCTGCGGACAGGGCTATCTCCATGGGATGACCGGTCAGTCTGGTGGCAGTGTTAGTCAAAGACATATTCTCCGTGCTCTCAAACACCTGAATAATCGCCTTGTCCTCATAAATCTCAATAATGCGGCCCAGCTTCTTCTCTTTGTCGGCCACAGTGATCTCCACAATCTCATCGTAGGAGGCATTCTCTACCCCCTCCAGGATAACCAGAGGGCCGTTAATCTGGCTGAGTCCCAAATATTCAATTGCCATATCTATCCCTCCTTATCCATTCTTCTCCAGAACTTCCTGATAAAACTCATCGATCGCTTTGCGAAGTTCTCCGAATTTCTCCAGTTCATTGTTTGCCACATCGTACTTCACGGCGATCAGACGCTCAAAAATGTTGCTCTCCTTCAGCACGGACATGGGCATTCCCTTGGCTACCAGATCCTTCGCCCTGTCATACAGGTAAAGAATCACATCCATCATCAGATACTGCTTCTTCAGCGGAACACTGGTATCCTCCGGGTGGAAGGCGTTTTGCTGCAGGAAGCCCAGACGAATCACACGGGCAATCTCCATGGTCAGTTTCTGATCCTCCGGCAGCACATCGCTTCCGATCAGCTTTACAATCTCCATCAGGCTGCTCTCCTGGTTCAGGATGGCCAGGATTTTCGTCCTGTGATCGATAAAATGCTCATCCACATTGTCATTGTACCACTGGGCCAGATCAGAAGTGTACTCACTGTAACTGGTCAGCCAGTGGATCGCCGGGTAGTGTCTGGCATAGGCCAGAGATTTATCCAAACCCCAGAAGCAGCGGACAAACCGCTTCGTATTCTGGGTCACAGGCTCTGAAAAGTCACCGCCCTGGGGAGACACAGCTCCGATTATGGAGACAGAGCCCTCCGTACCGTTTAAGTTCTTCATCATGCCGGCACGCTCATAAAATGCCGCCAAACGGGAAGCCAGATAAGCCGGGAAACCTTCCTCTGCCGGCATCTCTTCCAGACGTCCGGACAGCTCTCTCAGAGCCTCCGCCCAACGGGAGGTGGAGTCTGCCATGATAGCCACATCGTATCCCATATCCCGGTAATACTCTGCCAGAGTAACGCCTGTATAGATGGACGCCTCACGGGCTGCCACAGGCATGTTGGAGGTGTTAGCGATCAGCGCGGTACGATCCATCAGAGGATTTCCGCTCTTGGGGTCCACCAGCTCGGAGAACTCCTCCAGCACCTGGGTCATCTCATTTCCACGCTCACCGCATCCGATATAGATAATGATGTCCGCGTTGGACCACTTGGCAATCTGGTGCTGAGTCATGGTCTTTCCTGTTCCGAAACCGCCGGGAATCGCCGCTGTTCCTCCCTTTGCGATGGGGAACATAGTATCCAGAATTCTCTGTCCCGTTACCAGCGGCTCTTTACAGGCATAGCGGCCTGCCGAAGGCCTGGGAATCCGAATGGGCCACTGCTGGGCCAGCTTCAGGTTCTCCTCCGTACCGTCTGCCTTTCGGATGGTGACGATTGTGTCCTCAATGGTATATTCCCCGTCCGCAGCGGCAAACACCACCTCACCGGAAATCTGAGGGGGAACCATGGATTTGTGGAGAATCGCCCGGGTCTCCTGCACCTCGGCGATGATGGTGCCTCCATATACCATATCTCCCTTCTTCACGGTGATATGGGTCTTCCACTTCTTTTCCGTATCCAGGGAATCCACACTGATACCCCTGGTAATATATTTTCCGGAGCGTGCCGCGATCTCATTCAGCGGGCGCTCGATACCATCAAAAATGTTGGTCAGAATACCGGGGCCCAGGGTCACAGAGATGGGAGCTCCCGTGGACTCTGCCAGCTCACCCGGCCGAAGTCCTGAAGTCTCCTCGTACACCTGCACGGTGGCGTTTCCCTTTTCCAGGCTGATTACCTCGCCCACCAGACGCTCCTGGCCCACATAAACCATCTCATGCATCTGAAAGTCTGTGTTTCCCTTCACGTAAATCACAGGACCGTTGATGCCATAAATGACGCCCGTCTTACTCATGGGATGTACCTCCCTCAAATGTAAAATTCTCTCTCAGTTCTGCCAGCTTGGCATCAAAGGAGTTATCCACCAGAATACGCCCGTGATCCACATATCCCCGGACTCCGCCCAGGAAACTATCCTCCGCCGTCTGGACGTCGGCCTTCGTCTCCTCCTTTAAGGCGGAGCACAGTCCCTGGTCCAGGGGACTGATGAAAATTTTCAGTTCCCGGTCTCCGGCAATTTTCTGGATCCCTCTGATCTGCTTTGCCAGCAGTTTCTCGTATTCTCCCGTCTTTCGATATTCCTTCAGCTTTCCCCGCACCTCCTCAAAGAGCTGCTCAGTCAGCTCCTGGGCACGCTTGGTCAGCTGGCGCTTGATGTTCATCTGTTCTCTGGCCAGGGTTGTATTCACATCCCGCTTTAAGCGTTCGATCTCTGTCTTGATTTTGGAGAGGGCCTGCTGATTTTTCTCAGCCTGATAGGCTTCCTCCTCCTTATTCAGCGATTCCTGATATTCCTTCAGCATCTCACGGCTCAGTTCGTTGGCTCTGCCGATGACAGAATCTTCAAAATGCTTCAGCTTTTCTTCACTGGTCAAACGAACCACCTTCTTTCTATAGTCTCAGGCCGATGGCCTCGTTCACGTAAGCAGTAATAAAATCAGGTCTGCGGCCGGTTCCATGCCGGTCCGGAATCTCAACCAGGAGTGGGAACTTCCGGTTGAGCCTGACATCGTCAATGATCTCCGGAAATTCTCTGCCGAATTTTTCCGTCAGCAGAATGATTCCCACCTCTGGATCGGCCAGGGTACGCTCCAGCGCCTCCTTCAGTTCCAAGCGCTCATGTACCACACAGCCCTCCACGCCGGCCAGGCGCATCCCTGTCAGCGTGTCCACATTGTCACTGATCAGATACATTTTCATAAGGATCACCTGACTCCTACAGTGTACCAAGGATCATGAAGGAAATAATCAGTCCGTAAAGAGCGATACCTTCTGCCATGGCCACGAAAATCATGGACTTACCAAAGATGCTTCCATCCTCACTGATTGCTCCCAGTGCCGCACTGGCTGCGCTGGCCACGGCGATACCGCCGCCGATACAGGACAGGCCGGTAACCAGGCCTGCTGCGATATAACCAAGTCCGGTGGAAAGACCGGCGCCTGCCTCAGCAGTCGCCTCCGCCGCCATAGCCACCGTGCCGTCTCCGGTGAAGGCCATGATCATGGCAATCAGCATGGTTCCGAAAAAGAAGAAACAGTTTACACCAAGAGAAGTTTTAAACCGTCCCCGATTCCTCTCCCCGATAAGAAATGCTCCCACAGGAACAATAATGCTCAAAATCAGCGCTGCGATTAAAATAATCTTCGTTACATCAGACATTTCATTTTCCTCCTCAAGTCTCACATTCATTCCGTTATTCTGTTTTCTATATTTCAGAGTCCGGTACTTATTTTTCTCCGGCCTTCTTGATAAAAGGAATAAAGGGCCGGCCGCTTCCTTTATAGAAACGGCTGAACATTTCATAGTACTCCAGCCTCAGCACCTGAATACCCACGATCAATCCCTCCATACCGCAGACAAACAGGTTGCCCAGCACCACCACAATCCAGTTGGTGGACGCCAGACCGCCGCCTTCATATCCTGCCAGCATCAGCACCACCTCCATCATGGCCGCATGGCTCACCGCGAAGGCGCCGATACGGACAAAAGAGAGGGTGTTGGAAAAGTAACTCAAAATCACCTCAAACAGCTCAAAGAAGCTGGTGAGCAGAAACATTCCTTTTTCCTCCGGCATGGCATCTGCCCGTCGCTGTACCAGCTTGGAGAGCGGCTCCTTGAAAAAGATGGCAAGCAGCGGAACCACAAACATCACCACAAGTACTCCCGTGGCCGGAAGCGCATGTCCTGTCATATACAGGAAAATCACTGCCACCACCGCGCCGTAAAAAATCAGGCCCGCGATGCCGTTCGTATCAAACACGGTGCCCTCCACATCCTTTGCCTTCAGGCCGTTAATAATGTGGAAGATCATGGTCAGCAAAATCAGGAACATACCGAAAGCAATCGCCACCACAAACACGGTATTCAACGTTCCTACGAAAGGCAGCGTCGCCATGGCCTCCTTGGGCTTCAGCCACAAAGCCGGCAGCACATCCTCAAATCCAAAGAAGCTTCCGTACAGGAAACCGAAGATGGTGGAAAATATTCCGGCGCTGGCTAAGCATCCCGCCAGCTCCACCTTCTTAAAGTGATACAGCAGCGCTCCGCCGATGGCCAGGCACAGGCCCTGTCCCACATCCCCGAACATGGCGCCAAAAATAAAAGCGTAGGTCAGCGCCACAAAGATGGTGGGATCAAACTCATTGTAGGCCGGCAGGCCGTACATCCGCACGAACATCTCAAAGGGCTTCACCACTTTGGGATTTTTCAGCTTAGTGGGCGGCTGATGGAGCACCTGGTTGTTGGAATCCTCCACCATGCACAGAAGATTCTTATCGTCCTTGATCTCCTTCATGAATGCATCCGCATCGCTCTCGGACATCCAGCCGCAGAGGATGTAGTAAACCGGATCTTTATCGTCCCCTGCTGTGCAGGCTGCCAGTTTGCGCACATCAAAATTCGTGGACAGAGACGCGATCTTCTTCTTAGCCAAAAGCAGCTCCTGACTGGAATTTTCCAGCGCTTGCTGGATCTTGCGGTCGCAGTCCGCGATCTTCTCGTCGATGGCGGTGATTTCCTTCTTCATCTCTTCGTACACATCGTTGGGCACTCCCGCGTATTCGTTGGGAAGGAAAAACCGCTCAAAATGCAGGGAAGAATACACTGCGTCCACGCGCCGCACCTCGGAATTGGGGACAAAGTAGATGCCCCAGATATACTGGTCATCCTCATGGCAGCGGTAAAATACCGTATCAATCTCCTCATTCACATAGCTCTGCAGCTTATTCAGATACAACTTGCTGATCCGTCCGAAACGGTATTTGATGAACTGGAAATCCATGACCCGCTCCAGGTCATAGGGAAATTCCCGGAAGGGCTCCAGTTTCTTTAAGGAAGCCTCCTTCTTGGTCTTCTCATCCTGGTAATGCAGTTTTTTCGTTGTATAATCATTGACTTTGGCATCCAGAGCCTTCACAGTGTCCAAAGCCTTCTCCAGGGAAATGCTTCCCTTGGGCGCCTTGGCGTCCTGCAGATTTAAGATCTGGATGAAGCCATCCAACTTCGTCAGCCACTCTTTATAAGGATTAATCTCGATAAAAGAGCGCAGGTTTCGCACAGTCTGCAATTCAGACAGCGCGTTTTCCAGATGGATTTCATATCTGGACAGGTAATCACTGACCACCCGGTCGATGTCCGACTTCGGGCCGGTGATACTCAAAAACTTCATCTTAACAATCAACTTTTATCCACCCCCTCACAGGCCAAGCACGGTCTGGGCATCCAGGCCGTAACGCACACATTCCAAAATACTGGTCAGCCGGTCAATCTCACATTCCTTGTCAAAAATATAGGAGATCACCACTGCCAGGGAATAGGGTTCCTTGCGCCCGTTTTTGTGCTGAAGATCCCGTCGGATCTTTACATACATCTGTTCCATATGGTCCACATCCAATTCCGGGTAATGACGCCCGTAATAAGTCTGGGACAGCATATGCTCAAATTCTTCCATGGTGGCAGTTTCCACCAGAGCTTTCAGCTCGCGTTTGTTCATATGTACGCCCACTGGAAGGGTCAGAGCATGAAGCTGATGGGGCGGCATATTAAAATACTTCTTTCCCCTGGCTATCCACTGAATATTGAGAAGCTCCATCTTAACTCCGTAAGCTTCCGTAATCAGATCCAGAGCTTCACCCTTCAAATACTTCTTTCTCTGTTTCCAGAAACCGACAAAATATTCGTAGTTCAGCGCCACGCTGTAGTCCCAGAGACCGGATCCCTGCCTCTCCTTCACC
>DBFBJF010000339.1:0-9131 GCA_048203265.1 Candidatus Merdiplasma sp. | reverse complement strand
GGCTCTCCCTCTGGCTTCCCAGCTCTCCCTGCAGCTCCTTCAGGTTTTGCTCAAAAAGAAAGATCTGGCTGTTGCACTCTTCCGCTCTCTTTTCCCACTCCCGCTCCCGCTGCTGCAGTTCCTGCTGCTTCCGGCGCGCCTCGGTCAGTCTGCGGTCCACATCCTCCATATCGGTGTCCAGCAATCCCTCTTTCTCCGCCAGCAGCAGTTCTTCCCGCCCGGCCCGCTCGGCAAGTTTCTGCCGTTTGTCCCGGATCTGTTCCTCAAACTCCTGCTTCTTGGCGGTCAGCTTGTCCAGACGGTCTCTGGACTCTTTGACTTTCCGGTTCCCGTCCAGGTACGCCTGTCCCTTTTGCGCCAGCATATACTGATTATATCGGATATACTCTGTGCGGATAATTTTCACATCTTCAAAAGCTCTCTCCAGGGTATCCAGGCTTTCCTGAATCTCATCCATCTTCTCCATGGCATCCACCATGATCCGCAGATCTTCGTCCGTCAGGGTCTGCAGAGAATCATTCAGAATATCGTATACCTTGGAGGGCCGGAATTCTTTTGAGAGTTTAGGCGCGCGCACTTTGACCAGAAGCCGGATGAACTGATCGTACTGTTCCAGCTTCCGGAAGCCGAAAATATACTGATTTACCAGCTTTTTATATTCTCCCGGACTGTCTGTCATCAGATTGTTCTCTCCCAGCCTCTGTTTCAGCTCCCTTTTGTCACAGGGAATTTTTACACTCCCCGCCTCCCGGTACAGCCAGATGTCATAGCCGATTCTCTGGCCCTCCAGAATCAGAAATCCCCAGAAGTCCATGGATCTGCCCCGTCTGGCCCTCTGGCCGATTCCGATGGTGCGATAAACCTCCTCTTCTTCCTTTTTAAACTCCAGGAAAAGATAGCCGGTGGCCTCCTCCTTTCCCTCCTCCCCCAGGAAATAGTATTCCATTCTCCGGTCGCTGGAGCCGAAGGGATCCAAGCGGCTCGGCGTCCGGTCTCCGTCCAGGATAAAGGGGATGAAGCTCTGGGTGGTGATGGATTTTCCGGAACCATTCTGGCCCCTCAGCAAAAGTCTGCCGTCCTCAAACTGAAACTCTTCCTCATCGTAGAGCCAGAAGTTCACAAAACCAATTCGATTCATTTTCCAGCGGCCGCTCATCTTTTCTCCCCTCCTGTGTAGCCCCTGGCATAATGTCCCTCCAGTTTACCGACAGCCGGCATCAAAACGATCCGCCCGTCCTCTTCCTCCCGCAGCATCATCCAGTCCTTCATGTACTGGAGCACACGGTCCAGAAGCTTCTCATCATCCATCTCCCTGTATTCCTTGCTCCAGGCCTCTTTCCAGCTTTTCTTCAGCTCCAGAACCAGGCGGCTCCATCGCTCCCGGCTGATCCGTATGCACTCGTCCTCATCCCGACTCAGCTCTCCGGCTCTTACCATCTCCTGAATTCTGGCGCAGAGCAGCAAAACCGCCTCCGGAAGCATGGCGTCTCTCGGGTGAACCGAACCGAAGGCTTCTCCCTCCTCCAGCATCCAAAACGCCGCGTTTCTGTGGATGTCCAGCCGTCCGCCCAGATTTTCTTCCAGATATTTTCTCACCCACTGCCTCTGGTTTTTCAGATACAGGGAATCCGGATCATCCGCCGCAGTCCAGTACAGCGCCGGACAGGCCGCAAGCTGCCGGTACACCCGGTTGATTCGCCTGGTTCCCCGATCCTCGGAAAACTCCTCAAAATCCGCTTTTTCAAAGTCCTTCCAGGATTCACACTCTGAAATGTCTTTGGCAAAGCTCACCGCGAAGTATCTGGAATATCCTGTATTCTCATACAGCACTTCCCGCCCCTCTTCCTGTCCGAATGCCTCGCTGCTGCCCTCATATACCCGGAGTATCTGCAGCCTCTCCAGATACTGAAGCACCCGGACCAGAGATTTGCGCTGAGAGAAGGAAGTCCAGTCAATCTGCATATACGGTTTCAATCCCGTCTCCACAAAGTCGATCAGCTCCGACAAAAGGAACCGCTCCTGATCCTCCCGGTCCTCCAGAAACATCAGCACAGCGCATAAGATGCAGTAGTCCCTGATCTCTGCAAACTCCTGGATTCCCATAAAGCTCTCCGCATGAGCCGGAATTTTCTCCAGCTTTATCAGGCTCTCCGTGTGGATCAGCTTCCAGCCCAGCTGCTCCCGCACAAATTTCTGAAACTTCGGCACCTCGCTCTTTACTCTGTAATATTTTTCCCGGTCCTGTTCCCTGCAGACCCAGAATTCCTCTAAAAGTGTCCTTATCTCATTCATCTCTTTATTGAAACTCCATCACATACGCCGGCATGGTCAAATCCCCGTCCTCACAGTGGAGCACACAGTTTCCCTCTGCGCGGATTAGCCGATACTCCTGCCCGTATTCGGTTCTTCCCCGGTGTTCCGAATTCATGCCCGCCTGGCCAATCCACTGCAAAAATATCGTTCTCGTACTTTCCGTTATTTTCTCCGTGATATCCGCAAACACGATTTTCTGGTCTTTGATATACCGCAGCACAATCTCCCGCTGTTTCGCCGCATGTTCCAGATACCTTTGCCGCTGAATCAGTTTCTCCAGGGATTTATCAGAAAATCCCGTCCGGTCCCGCTTTTCCCGGTAAGCCCTGGTATGGGGTTTCAGCAGATATTCCGCCGGTTCTTCCGCAAAAACACTCTCATTGATGGAGTCCGCTTCCCTGGGACTGTTCGTCCGGAAATGCTCGACCCGCTGAATGCCAAACACATGGGCAGAGAGCCGATGGGCTTCCTCCAGATTCTCACATTTCAAAAACAACTCCAGAAACCTTCGGTAGTCTTCCTTTCTGCTGATTCCCCAGTTCTGCATCTGGACAATCAGGGCCGCATTCTGGATGATGTTTCGAATCACCTCATTGGTAATTCGAAGCACCCTCTTCGCCTCACATTCCTGCCTTCCGGAATCCAGAAACCAGTTTTTCAGAGAGCTCCATTTTCCCGTCACATTCTCCCTGATATTGGGTTCCGCCCCTCCCCGGGCTTCCACCACCGCATGGGGAATATCCAGCTCACTTTGCACCACCCGCTCCAGTATGACGCCCTCGATCCGGTCCAGGGACCGCTTCAGAATCTGTTCAATCCTCCGGGAATGATGCTGCAGCTCCTGCACAAACTCATTCAGATAGCGGATAAACTTATCCTTGTGCAGGATAAATTCCACTGATTTCATCAGCCGGTCCGCTTTGCCGGAATAGAAATCCCTCAGATAGTCCTGATAATTCTGGTTCAGTCTGCGAAAATCCTCCTGGAGCAGATTCCACCACTCATTTACCTCTTTCAGGCTGGCCTGTTCCATGGCCTCCGCCTCTTCCAGACTCTTCTCCAGCCGCACAAAATAATTTGTGGAAAGATTTCCGGATTCCAGAAATACATTTTCCAACCGCACTGTCAGCCGTTCGATCTCCACGGCGTACTCCGACATGGTATAACGGTACTGTTTATTTTTGTAATCCGCAATGGTATACACCCGCCCCGGATCCTGGATCGGCGTCAGGTTCTTCCATTTCACCAGAGCCGCCAGATCCTGTTCCAGGTCCTGCATCGTATAGTCGTGGAATTCCTCCTCCTGCCTGATCAGCTCAAACACATCCTCTTTGCAGAGCCGATACCGCATTTTTTCATATTCCCGGTAAAAATACCGCATAATTTTCCGGTATATCCGGGCATTGGGAACCGACAGGTAGGAGGTCTCCTCAATCGCGTCCAGTTGCTGCATCTCTCTCACCCCTTTCTTCAAGTCGCGCTCACTCCAGCACCAGCGCCGGATGAAAATCCAGGTAATCCCCCGACACCAGCATATACCGGATCCCGTGGAAGGTTCCCCGGATGCTGTCTGCGAACCGCCGCTCTCCGTGGCAGTGGGAATACACCACGGCAGTTACGCCGTATTCCTCCGCAATCTCCGTAAAGGGGGAGGTTTCCTCCAGAATGTTGGTGGGCGGATAGTGGAGAAACATCACATACTTCCGGTATCCGGCGGCCCTGGCCTGGCGAAAGGATTCCCGCAGCCGCTCCATCTCTCTGGCCACCAGCTTCTTTGCCTGGGCTTCCCGCTCCTCATCCCAGCCGATCACCCGGCCTCTGCGGTCCAGATAAAAGGGTCCCTCGAAGGTATATCCCTTGGTTCCCACCAATGCGTAGTCTCCGTATGGAGCAAAATTATTCTGCAGGAAAAACAGCCGGCCGGAGAACAGCTCATTCAGCCGTCCTGTCTTCTTGGCGTCCCAGAACATATCATGGTTTCCCCGAAGCAGAATCTTGCGGCCCGGCAGGTTTTCAATGAAGGCCAGATCCTCCTGGCATTCTTCCAGCTTTCTGCCCCAGGAATGGTCTCCAGTGAGCACCAGGGTATCCTCCGGCTTCACGATCCGGTTGACGTACTTTTCTATCTTCCTCTCATGATTCTTCCAGACTTTCCCGAAGGCATCCATGGGCTTCTTTGCCTGAAAGCTAAGATGCAGATCTCCCAACGCGTACAACGCCATGCCCCATTCACTCCTCCCCGGCATTTTCTCTTCGTCCATTCCCGGCAGCCATCTGATACCCCGCCAGAATGTTTTCCACATACTCCAGGTATTCCTTCCGCACCTGATCCGGCCCTTCTATCCGCAGGTTTTTCCCGATGCCAGTGACCCAGCCGAAAAACTGAGGGCTCACCGACACCAGCACCCTTGCCCGGAAATGGTCTTCATCCACCGGAACCATCCAGACGTCCGTTCCGAACCGGTCCAGCACCACCCCGGCCAGCTCCCTGCCGCACAACAGCGTCACCACCTCGTCCCGGCCTCCGTACATGCCAAAGGTTTTCTTGGAAAACTCTGCCAGGTCAAAGCCCCGGAAGGCTTCCTCTCCCTTGCGCTCCGTCTCCAGCACCTCCATGCGCTGCATTTTGTCCACCCGGTAATGTTTGATTTTACCTGCCTTATCATCGTATGCCACAAGGTAATAATTCTCATCGTTCCAGGTGAGCGCCCAGGGACTGACCACATACATGGCCCCGCCCCTTCTCAGATGAAACTCTTTTTTCATGGTCCACTCCGCATACTGAAAGGTGATCTCACGGTTCCCGTAGATGGCCGTGTGAATATCGTCCACATTGTAGTAGATGGTCTCATTCTCCGTCTTGGGGCGGTTGACGATAAAGACCTGCTTTGACAGGGCGGCCGCGTCCCACCGGCAGCACAGCGTCTCCAGCTTCTTGATCAGCTCCCTGGATTTTCGTTCCGTGATAAACTTTGAGGACTGCACCGCGTCCACCAGAAGCTTCAGCTCCGGAAGCTCAAACTCCCTGGCCCCGATATAGTAGCCGGGATTCTTCCCCTTCTTCTGCTGCACATCCAGCCCGTACTTGGACAGGATCTCCATCTCCGCGTATATAGTACGCCGGTCCGTGGATATACCGTATTCACTTTTTAAAATGTCGCACAGCTGGGCTGCGTTTAACAGATGATTGTCATCCGTGCGCTCCAGCATAATATCCATCAGATAGAGCGTGCGGAGTTTCTGGTCCATCGATGCCATCTCTGCCTGCTTCCTCCCCTGCGGGGTATTTTATTTCACTTCCACCAGCTCAATCCGGAAGTTCAGTTCTTTTCCCGCCATCTCATGGTTCGCGTCAAAGGTGATGGTGCTTCCCTCTCTGGCTGTCACCTTCACCGGGAAGGGCTGTCCGTTCTGGCTGGTCAAGTATACCTGCTGCCCCACCTGAAGCTCCTCTGATCCCGGAAGCTGGGCCGTCTCAATGGTAAAAATAGCGTTGGGATCCGGCATGCCGTATGCCTCCTCCGGCATCAGATGAACGTCCACCACCTGGCCCACCTCCATGTCAGCCACCGCGGCGTCAAATCCGTGGATCATCATGCCCGCGCCGCACACAAACTCCAGCGGTTCTCCCCGGTCATAGGAAGAGTCAAACTGCGTTCCATCATTAAAGGTGCCTCTGTAATGGGTGCGGCAGGTCTTTCCCACGTTCCGCCCGGTAATATCGCTGGCCCCGTGGCATCCGCCGCAGCCCTCTCCACAGCCGTGGCCCTCCCCGTGGCCGCCGCAGCCGTGACCATCTTCGTGATCGCCGCAGGAATGTTCCTCCCCGTGATGATGGTCACAATTTGCCCCGGAGGACACCAATTCTCCCTTCAGGTACGCTTCCACCGCCTGATCCGCGTCCCCCTGGGCACCAGCGCAAAGCTCCACTCCCGCCTCTGCCAGGGCGCTCTGAGCTCCGCCTCCGATCCCGCCGCAGATCAGCACATCGATGCCTCTGTCCGCCAGCAGTCCGGCCAGGGCTCCGTGACCGGTGCCGTTGGAACCGATCACCTCACTGGAAAGGATCTTTCCGTCTTCCACCTCATATACCTTAAAAAATTCCGTTCTTCCGAAATGCTGAAATACTGTTCCGTTGTCATAAGTCACCGCAATCTTCATCCTGTTACATTCCTCCGTCTTTTCCTGTTCTTGCGCCGCCCGGTCTCCTGCCATATCCCTTCAAAGGCAAAGAAGCGCGCAGCCGTCTCCCGTATATCCTACTACAAAATCACCGGCCGCGCAATCTTCCGCCCCTCATAATACAATTCCTATTCCATTCCGTCGTTCATGTACTCATAATAATCGACTTCACTGGCAAACAACATATATCTGCCATCCACAAATCCCATGTATCCGTCTCCTGTATTGTACCCTTTCATTTGCCAGTACCTCCGTTTCTCTGATTTTCTCAGCATATGTTCCATCGATTTCTGATACAATCAGTATGCCACAGTAGCTGTGCAAAAATCTGTACAACCAAAAAGAAGAAGCCTCATAAATTGTTATGAAAACTCCTTCTCTTTGCTCACGGTATTCTCTTTTGTTGCTGTATTCTCTTTGCTTCCGATAGATCCGGCACCTTCTGACACCGGCACCGGTCATTTTCTCAGGAAAACGCTTCCGTCAGCGCTTCTTTTAGGAGAGCAGCGCTCTCACCCGCTCCCCGTCAAAGGTCACCGACCGGGCATGATCCACCTCAATCTGATACAGGGCATTTGCCGCAATGTGCTCCGCCGCCTGCTCCAGATCCCGGATGCCGCTGGTGTTCCGGTGCAGCTCAATGACTGCGTCCAGACCGTCCGGAGTCAGCACGCACTCCTTCTCCTCCATCCCAATCCGCTTTAACACCTTGGGCAGGGCGTACCTGGAGAAAATCACCTTCTTTTCTTCCGCCGTATAATCCGGGATCTCAATCACCGCGAACCGGGACATCAGGGGCGCGCTGATCTGATCCTTATCGTTGGCGGTGGCAATGGGATACACGCCCACGGTGGGGATCATGCACTCAATGTAGTTATCTGTAAAGCCGATGTTGTCCAGCAGCGTCAACAGCACATCCGCCGGGTTGCCGTTGCCCTTTCCGGCGGCCGCCTTGTCCAGCTCGTTGATAATAAACACCAGGTTGGAGGCCCCTGCCATGGAGAACGCCTCCATGATAATGCCGGGCTTTGCGTTGGCATAAATCCGGGAGCTTCCGGTGAGCTGCTCCGGATCATTGATGGAACTCATATCCAGAGTGGTCCAGGGCAGTTTCAGTATCCGGGCCACCGCGTAGGCAATCTGGGATTTTCCCGTACCGGCAGGCCCCACCAACAGCAGGCCGTAGGCGGGCAGAGTGTGGGTGCGGTTAATCTGGATAATCGTCTCAATGATTCTCTGTTTCACCGTCTCCATGCCGTAAAGCTCTTCATCCAGAATTCGGCGGGCCTCATCCGGATCAATGGCGTGAAAATAATTTCCCTTCCATTGAATATTCATCATGATGGAGAGGGCGTGCTGCGCATGGCGGCGCTCCTCCGCGGACACCTCGCTGGAGCGGGCCACCGCCAGATTTCTTCTGGCCCAGAGGCGGATATTTTCCGGCAGCGTCCTTCCGGCGCAGGTGAGAAAATCGGTAATGCTCTGGATACTGGTCAGCTTCATGCTGTCCCCGGTCTCCTCCTCGTCCTCATCCGGGATCTCCTCCGATGGGGGATCGCTGGACAACAGGCGTTCAATCATAAACTGCAGGAAACCATCCTCCGCTGAGAGCTTTGAGCCGCCTCCAAAAGCAATCTCGCGGATCTTGTATACCGCATACTCCTCTCCCTGGGCTGCGCCGGAGAGGCGCACATTGATGTGATTCTCCCCCAGCCATTTCAGGAGGCTCACAAATCTGGCATCAATCCGCAGAATATCCGCGCTGAAGGATTCCTCCCCCTCCTTGAACTCAAAGGCGGTTCCCCTGATGGGATTGGTAAACATTCCGTTGGTATGATGTCTCAGCTTCCCGCCCGGGTTGTCCAGGACCAGCATGGGCTCCTGAGCAGACGTCTGAGTATTGTGGGAATAAAAAATCTTGTAGGTGCATTCCGCAGACTTCGCCGTTTCCGGCGAATGGTTGAAATCAAAAACCGGCATAGT
The DNA here is from genome assembly GCA_048203265.1 of Candidatus Merdiplasma sp. GTDB lineage: Bacteria > Bacillota > Clostridia > Lachnospirales > Lachnospiraceae > Merdiplasma. The sequence goes on along the minus strand of DBFBJF010000339.1, from coordinate 653 downwards.
ATTCTCCTGTCCTTTATCAGATTTTTCTCTAGTTTAGCATATTCTGACCCACAGTACAATCCGGCTTCCGTTTTATCCCGGCTTCCGCTTCATCTGCGCCTCCGCGCTCTTTCTCCTGCTCTTATCTCCCCTCTGCGGCCTTATTGATGCAGGTAATGGCATTCAGGCTGCGGGGATAGCCGATGTAGGGAAGGCACTGGGATACCACACGGATCAGAAATTCCCTGTCATTCCCCAGATTCATATTTCCCCCCGCGTGGGCAGTCAGCTGAGGCTCACAGCCTCCCTGGGCTGCCAGGAAGCAGAAGGTAATCATCTCCCTCTGGGCCAGTGTCAGGCCGGTCCTGGTATAGTAATCCCCAAAGCAGTTGGCGGCCAGCCACCGGTTTATATGTCCGTTCTTCCATGCCTCCCGCATGCCCTCTCCAAAGATGTCCACCTGAGCCTGCGCTCCCTTCTCCAGTCTGTCCTCCATGGTTGTGGTGGCCTGTCCCTCCAGGGGAAGCTTCACTCCGCGGCTGGTCAGGACCTCATTCACCGCGTCCAGGAAGGGACGCACTCTTCCAATCCCCAGATAATCCACCGCCTGATACACAATCTCCTTCACCTGGACGGGGGTAAGCCCTCCGTCCAACGCTCTGGGCAGCTCCTCC